>CAKPBH010000023.1 GCA_934140355.1 uncultured Bacilli bacterium
TATAACAAAAAGGAACCTATAGTGGTTCCAAATATCATGGATAGATTACCATTTACACAGAATTATTTACACTCCCAAGTAGGAGGATGCAACTTATTTCCTTGGTACTTATCATCCTAGTACCCCAGCAATCTACTGGTATCATTTATTTTTTACACTCCCATATTTTATCTTAAGTCCTCTCTTTTTTTCTTTTCTATCATTACTCATCAAAACTAAGATTGCTTGAATATCATCTGCTGAAATATTTTGCTTTTCCGTATATAAATCCTCGAGCATCATAAAAAACATTTCAAGATATTGATATTTAGAAATGATAGGAAGAAAAGTCTTTTTTAAATCAAAGAAACAAATCTTAGTGTGATGAGTTGTATCAATCATAGCATAATCTTCCTCATCAGGATAGCAGCCATCATGATCAACTTCTGCTTGAAATAAAAACTCTTTTTCCCCCTCTTTAATAATCAGATTATGATACCCATATAGCCAGCACCATTGCATAGAATATTGCCATTTTTCTTTGCATTCTTGAAAGGCTACAATATCATTTTCATAAGTATTTACAATATACATAAGGGCATTATAAATCAAAATTCGATCGATTAAACAAGATTTTTCAAAAATTCTCCTTTTTTCATAAGATAACCTTTCTTTCATTTTTAACTCTCTTTCTTGCTTTCTTTGTCGTTGTAAATCCTTAGTAATAAACAAAAACTCTTGTAGCGCCATTTCTAAATATTCAAAAGTAACCTCATAAAGCAAGTGATTTGCTCTTTTTTTATACAAAAAATCAATAAAATATTGAAGATAAAAAATATGATTATCCTTAGATTCTTTTTTCAAAATATTTTGTGCTTCGAATGAAGAAGGTGGTAAAAAGACCAATGAACTTTCCGAAAGTATAAGGCAGATATTAGAAAAAACTTTCCCTTTTAATTCAAATTTCTTTAATTGGTAGTTAGGATAAATATCATTGTGGCGTTTCTCAATCTCTTTTGGTCTTATAATATAATCCCCATTTTTTAGAAAAAATTTTTCCATAAAATCATCTTTAGTACATTGATATGAAATGCCCTCAAATTCACTCATCAATTTCGCAATAATATTGCCAATAGTATTTGCATCATAAATAGATAATTTAGTAATCTTTAAAATGAATTCCTCTTGTTGTTTCATTTTTTCTTGAAGCATTTTTTCTTCGTTTAATGCTTCTCTTTTTTTCTGAAGTTCAAAAATCTGTTCTCTTTTTTCTCTTAAATTTTCAATATCTTTAATAATCATTTTCTTCATTATCATTCCTCCTTACTTGAATTATACTAAATTCTTTGATATAAGTATAATATAGATATTTTATATCAAATATAAGGAGTGATTATATTATGAATATAAACCTAGATTTATATCGAACATTTTACATTGTAGCCAAAAATGAAAGTATTTCTAGAGCAGCAGATATTTTATTTATCTCCCAGCCAGCAGTAACCTTTCAAATTAAAAAGTTAGAAGAACAATTAGAAATTAGTTTATTTACAAGAACCAAACGTGGTGTCATATTAACCGAAGAGGGAAAAATATTATTCCATTATATAAAAATCGCTATGGAAAACATTAGTAATGGAGAAAATGCAATTACAAATCTTAAAAATTTAGACAGTGGAACAATTAGAATTGGTGTATCTACCACAATTTGTAAATATATTTTAATGCCTTACTTAGAAAAATTCCATAAAAATTATCCTAAAATTGATATTCAAATTAACAATAACCTATCCGATAACCTCTTAAAGGAATTAAGAAATGGCAATTTGGATATTTTAATCATGTTTTCCCCAGATAATGATACGAAAGATTTAAAATTAAAGCCAATTGCTCGCGTGCAAGATATATTTGTTGGAAATAAGAAATATTATGATTTAACTTGTGGGGTGATAAAAAATCAAGATTTAAATTCTTATCCTTTAATTTTACCAAAAAATCCTTCGAGTAGCCGATTATTTTTAAATCAATATTTTAAAGAAAATAACTATAATATTCATCCTAAACTAGAAGTTGTTAGCTACAACTTGATTGTAGATTTGATTCGATCAGGCTTTGGAATTGGTTATGTAACGAAAGAATTTATATCAGAGGAATTAAAAAATCATCTTTTATATGAAATCAAACTCGATAAAAGTATTCCTAAAAGAACAATTGTTCTTTCAACAATCGCCAAAAAAAAGCCAAATTACAGTGCTCAAAAATTAATTGAAATGATAATAAAAGAATCAAAAATATCTAATTGATAATTATCAATATCCCACAAGCCCAAACGATTAAGTTTAAGTCGCCTTTTTCACTTTAAAAATAAAGATAAGTACTAACTAAAAAGTATTCTGAAGAAAAGATATGATCTCAAATAACGAAAAGCGTATAAAACTTTTAATTTTTCTCAAACTATAAGTGGTGATGAAAATGACGAAAAAATTATTCCTATTCTTAACAATTAGTATATTATTTTTAACGGCTTGTGATTTAGGAAATACGCCAACAGCACAAGTGGAAGAATATTTATCTAAATATCAACGCCTAGAAGAAAATTTAGATAATGAAAAAGAATTTTTAGCTACTTATCTTAATTTAGATAAAGAAAAAATAGAAGATAAAGTAATTAAACGGCAATATCAAAATCTTACTTATGAGATAAAAGATGAAAAAATAGATGGACGAGATGCAAAAGTAGAAGTATCTATTGAAGTATATGACTATGCCAAAATATTAAATAATAACAATTTAACCAGCGAAGAAAAACAGGAAAAATTAAAAAAACAAAAAGAAAGAATAAATTATACTCTCCAGATAACCGCTACTAAAAATAAACAAAATCAGTGGCGTTTAAATGCGATAACGGAAGAAACAAAAGAAAAACTATTAGGTATTTATTCAAAGTAAGAACATATATTTAACTAGAAAAGGGGAAATATAGATGATGAATAAAAAGAACTTATGGTTTTTAACTTTATTTAGCTTAGTTTTAGTCTTAAGTATTTATTATGTTACTATGCCAAGTGATTTATTGGCAACATCGATGAATCAAATTTCAGAGAAAAAAGGAAATGAGGAGATTAAAACAAGTATTGAAGAAAGTGATGTTATTGCTGCTTTGAAGGTGGAAAATACGGCTAAGGTAAACGATACTTTGGAAGAATTACAAGATAAATTAACCAACAAAGAAACTACTACAGAAGAAAAAAATACAGTGTATGAAAAAATCAAAACCATTCACAACAATAGTGGTAAGGAAGAAAATATTGAGAAAAAAATAAAATCAACTTATGATTGTGAAACTTTTAGTAAAATTGAGGATAATTCAGTTAAAGTAGTAGTGGATAAATGTGAATCTTCAAAAACACTTGCCAACAATATTATGCGTTTGGTACAAGAGGAATTTGATAAAAAAATGTATATATCTGTTCAATTCTCTGAATAATTAAGCACCATTATTTATCTCTCACATACAATAATATTGATTGTATCCCCCCTTTGGGAAGTGAGGAATAAATGTGAAGAAAATATTGACAAAAAGAGAAGAAGAGGTATTTTCCCTATTAGTAGAGAATAAATCTACAAAAGAAATTGGTGCAAATTTAGGTATCAGCGAGAAGACAGTGCGCAATCATATTTCTAATGCTATGCAAAAATTAGGCGTTAAAGGTAGAGCACAAGCGGTTGTCGAATTAATTCGTTTAGGTAGCATTACATTATAATTTAAATAAAATACTGATTTAGAATTTTGCTATTTATATATAGTCTAATTCTTCTGAAGTATTTTTTTTGCCTTTAAGACATATATATTATTAGGTGATACTATGTTAAAAAAAATGTATTTTCGAAAAATTACAGTGGCTACATTAGCACTGAGCATTCTATGTATTTTATACTTAATGCCTGATAGCCAAGATAATATTAGTATTAAAACAAGTAGTTTGGAATATCGCGATAATAGTGCAATGGAGGTAGTATATTTATTGGGAGAAAATACTTATTTAACAAGAACTACAATAAAGGAAGAAGCAACTGAACCGATAGATATTGCTAAAAATATTGTGAATAGTTTGATTATTGAGGGGGAGAAGAAGAATATTATTCCTGATGGTTTTCATGCCTTAATTCCCAAAAATACAAAAGTATTAAATTTATCTTTAGATCAGCATATTTTAACCGTTAATTTTTCTTCGGAATTTTTAAATATGAAACCAAAGGAGGAAGAAAAAATTATAGAAGCTTTGGTTTATTCTTTAACGAGTATTGATGGGATCGAAAAAATTTCTCTGCAAGTAGAAGGAAAGGCTTTAGCCTATCTTCCCAATTCCAAGAAGAAATTACCACCATTATTAGATAAGAGTTATGGAATTAATAAAACTTATGATATATCAAATACAAGTAATATTGAATCTTATACAGTTTATTATGTTACAAATATTAATGATAATCAATATTATGTTCCCGTTACTAAATATGTAAATGGTACTGGTCTAGATAAAATTAAAATTATTATTAATGAACTTTCTACAGCACCAATTTATGAGAGTAATTTAATGAGTTATTTAGACGCGAATGTTTCTTTGATTGATTATTCATTAGAGGAGGATCAATTAAAACTTAATTTTAATGATAAAATTTTAAAGGATAAGGAAAATCATATTTTAGAAGAAGTAGTTTATACCATTAGCCTATCAATGGGGGACAATTATCCCGTAAAAGAGGTTGATTTTTTCGTAAATAATGAAGAAATTTATAAAAAGTCATTAAAAACACTTGAATAACATAAAATATTGTTGTATAATTAATCTATCTTGATTGAGAAATGTCTCCATAGCTCAGCTGGATAGAGCAATCGCCTTCTAAGCGATCGGTCAGGTGTTCGAATCACCTTGGGGACA
The DNA here is from genome assembly GCA_934140355.1 of uncultured Bacilli bacterium. Classification (GTDB taxonomy): domain Bacteria; phylum Bacillota_I; class Bacilli_A; order RF39; family UBA660; genus RUG11198. The sequence goes on from CAKPBH010000023.1 coordinate 4,920, forward strand.
CCATAAAGTATTTATCCGAACACAATATATGTTCGGTTATTGGTAACCCTATCTCAGTACATGAGGTAGGGTTTTTCAATGCTACAAAAAGGAGGATGGACGATGGAAGAATTTATTTATTTTATCTTGGATTTAGTAGATGATGAATTTTCTAGATTTTTGTATCCCTTCCGTGCCCAGTATTACTTTTTAAATGGAGGATGTTTAGAATTGGCTAAAGTATTAAAACATTATTATCCTACTGGTAAAATCGTTATTAATGGTAACAGAAATCATATTCTTTTTCTCTATCAAGGGGATACTTATGATGCAACGGGAAAAGTAAAATTAAATCCATATGAAGAGGTGATGGATATGAGCTTAATTGAAGATTTTATTGGAAATCATGAAATTAAATTTGAAGGAAAAATGCCCCATGATGCCATTATTGAAGAGTTAACCCAAATTAATGACAATTATATAAAAAAATTAACCAATAGGACTTCTAAATAAAGAAATTTATGATACAATAGAAGTACAAGGAGGGTAGTATGTTTTATTTTTGGTTGCTCATTATTCTCTTTCTTGGAACCCTAGAAGTTATAACCATTAACTTAGTTAGCATTTGGTTTGTGATAAGTGCTTTGTGTTCCTTGATTTTATCCTTCTTTTTGGATAACTTCACTATTCAGTTTGCCGTCTTTGTTTTATTAGGCATTATTCTAATGGTTTTGACCAAGAAACCACTAGAGAAAAAATTAGTAAAAAGACCGGAAAAGACAAACTTAGATAGAGTAGTTGGCATGAGAGGAATAGTGACTGAGGATATTGATGAATTTTCGATTGGAGAGGTTAAAGTAGATGGAAAAAATTGGTCTGCTATCTCCAGTGTTCCCTTAAAAAAGGGAAGTATTATTAAAGTTCTTAAAATAAAAGGCGTAAAATTAGAAGTAGAGCGTTGGGAGGAGTAGAAAAATGCCGATATTAATTATTTTATTTATTCTAGTTGTAGTCTTTATCATACCTTGTATAAAGATAGTACCACAAGCAAAAAATTATGTCATTGAAAGAATTGGATCTTATTACCAAACTTGGGGCAATGGCTTACACTTTTTAATTCCATTTATTGACCGTGTTGCAGGAACGGTTACTTTAAAAGAAATTGTTAAAGATTTTGCCCCACAACCCGTTATTACAAAAGATAATGTTACCATGCAAATTGATACTGTAGTCTATTTTCAAATTACAGATGCTAAATTATATACTTATGGAGTAGAAAACCCAATTAATGCAATTGAAACCTTAACAGCAACTACCTTAAGAAATTTAATTGGGGAATTAGAATTAGATCAAACTTTAACATCAAGAGATATTATTAATTCAAAAATGCGCGCTATTTTAGATGAAGCAACAGATCCATGGGGAATTAAAGTCAATCGTGTGGAAGTAAAAAACATTATTCCACCAAGAGATATCCAAGAAGCCATGGAGAAACAAATGCGTGCTGAAAGAGAAAGACGTGAGAAAATTCTTCAAGCAGAAGGCGAAAAAAAATCGAGTATTTTAATTGCTGAAGGTGAAAAAGAAAGTGCCATTTTAAGAGCCGAAGCCAATAAACAATCTAAAATCAAGATTGCAGAAGGAGAAGCGGAAGCTTTATTAAAATTAAAACAAGCCGAAGCAGAAGGAATTAAACTTTTAAAAGAAGCAAAAGCTGATAAGTCAGTGATTGCCCTAAAAAGCTTAGATGCTCTAACTAAAGTTGCTGATGGTAAGGCAACAAAAATTATTGTGCCATCAGACTTACAAAATATTGCTACGCTTGGGGTTAGTTTAAATGAAACCTTAAAACAAGAAGTTGAAAAATAAAGGTAAGAGAAAAAATCTTATCTTTTTTTATGTGCGAAATTTTAATTCTTTGTTATAATTATTATTGAAAGAGAAAGAAGTGTGAAGTATTATGAGTAAAATAAAAGTCATGTCAGAGTTACTTGCCAATAAAATCGCCGCTGGAGAAGTGGTAGAAAAATGTGTATCTATCGTCAAGGAGTTAGTAGAAAACAGTATTGACGCCAAGTCTAGTGAAATAAAAATTGAACTAAAAGAAGCAGGATTACGTGAAATTAAAGTAGTTGATAATGGAATTGGGATGGATAAAGATGATGCCCTTTTAGCCTTCCAACGACACGCTACTAGTAAATTATATGATGCTGATGATTTGTTTCATATCTCCTCTCTTGGCTTTAGAGGTGAGGCCCTTCCTTCTATCGCTTCCGTCAGCGAAGTCATCTTAAAAACTTGTCAAAAAGAAACAGGAACGCTTATTCATATGAAAGGAGGACGTTTACTTGAAAATACTTCAGCAGAAGCACGTGTAGGAACAAGTATTACAGTAAGTAATTTATTTTATAATACGCCAGCTAGATTGAAACATTTATCTAGTATCTATTCTGAATTAGCGTCTATTACAGATTATGTAAATAAAATGGCACTATCTTATCCAAAAGTAAAATTTCGTCTCATCAATGATGAGAAAGAATTATTAACAACTGATGGATCAGGAAAATTATTAAAAGTAATTAATGCCATCTATGGAATTAATGTCACCAAAAAAATGATTCCCGTTTCCGCTTCTAATGACGATTATAAAATCTCCGGTTATATTTCTATGCCCGAGGTAAATCGCTCTAGCAGAAATTATATGAGTACTATCGTCAATGGCAGAGTAATTAAAAACGCCGCTTTAAATCGAATAATTAATGATTCTTATAGTAGTTTTAAAGAAGATACAAGATATCCAATCGTTGTTTTAATGATTAGTACAGATCCCTCTTTAATTGACGTTAATGTTCATCCATCAAAACTAGATATTAAATTTTCTAACTTTGAAGATTTAAAACTTCTAATTAATGAAATGATTGTTAAAAATATTCAAAATAAATTATTAATTCCTAAAATAGAAGTCAAAAAAGATCCCCCATCATTGACTTATCAAAATTTATCTTTATCCTTAGAAAGAAATATCGTAAAAGAAGATTCAAAAAATGATGAAGATTACCAGAGTAAACTTTCTAATTTAATTAATTTTAAAGAAATCCCTAATCAAGAATTGCAAGAGTTAGAGGATGAGCAAAATAATACTTATATTGAAGAAATAACTTCAAAGAAAGAGAAATTACCAGAATTATATCCTATTGGACTTGCCTTAGGCACTTATATCATCTGCGAAAATGAAAAAGGAATATACTTAATTGATCAACATGCTGCCCAAGAGAGAATTAACTATGAAAAATATTCTTATCTTCTTTCTCATCCTAGTAAAAATACAACCTCAACATTAATTCCTATTATCTTAGAGCTTCCAATGAATGAATTTTTAATCATCAAAAAAAATATGAATATTTTAGAGGATTTAAATATTGAAATCGAAGAATTTGGCGCTACTTCTTTTCGCATTACCTCTCATCCAACTTGGTTTCCTAAAGATAATGCCGAGGGAATTTTAAAAAGAATTATGGAGCAAATTGTTCGAGATGAATCCAATTTTGATTTGGCTAAATTTAGAGATCATTTAGCTGCTACTATTGCTTGCAAAGCCAGTGTTAAGGCAAATACTAGAATTACCCATGAGGATATGGAGAGTATTATTTCACAACTAAAACAATGTAACAATCCCTTTAACTGTCCACATGGCAGACCGACGATTATAGAGTTTACTATTTATGAGTTAGAAAAAATGTTTAAAAGAAGCCTATAGTAAATTTCCTTGTAATCCTTAAACTCTTTTTATATACTAGAAAATATCTTCTGATGAAAAAATATGCCAAAATTATATGAATAATAAATAATTTTTTCAAGGGGAGTATATAGAACTAAACTTAATTTTTATCAAGAAAGACAAAAATAAAATTTCATCGATCAAATGAGAAATATATAAATATTATTTTTATCAAAAATAAAATACGGAGGATAATAATATGAACGAGAACGTCGAGAAAATGATCAGTAATTTATCAACTAAGCAAAAAGAAGAATTAGGAAAACTAATTTATGAATTTATTTCAAAAAAAATCCCTGATTGGGATATTGAGGGAAATGATGTAACTTTGCTTCATCAAAGAATTAAATTGCCACTGGATATTCTAAAAATAGTTTTAGAAGAGGATAGGCTAAAACATAAAAATGATGTAGCAGACCTAGAATATCTAAGCCCCTCTTCGGTTTCTTTGCGTGATAAAGAAACGAAATATAACACTAAATTTTTAAGAAAGTTGGATTTATCAGAGATCGATTTTTCTGAAGAAAATATAGAAAATTGGGATTTAAGTGATACAAACATTAAGTTAAATCTTCAAAAAATGAAGAAAAAAAGTTTATATCTAACCAATTGCCGAGGCTTAGATTTATCTAGTGCCGATTTTACTGGAGTATATATTGAGGGAGCTAACTTAGAAGGAACTCATGCAAAAATCAATCCCCAAGTGGTAAGTGGAAAGAGTTTATATCAAACCAATTGCCGGGGATTGGATTTATCTAGTGCCGATTTTACGGGCGTAGATATTGAATATTCTAATTTAGAAGGAACTCGTGCCAAAATCAATCCCCAAGTACTATTTAGAAAAAGTTTGCATGGAACCAATTGTCAGGGCTTAGATTTATCTAGTGCCGATTTTACTGGGGTATATATTGAAGGATCTAACTTAGAAGGCACTCATGCAAAAATCAATCCCCAAGTACTATTTAGAAAAAGTTTGTATGGAACCAATTGTCAGGGTTTAGATTTATCTAGTGCCGATTTTACGGACATAGATATTCGAAAAAGTAACTTAGAGAAAACAAATGCCAACATCGATCCACAAATGGTTTATAAAAAAAGCTTAGAGCAAACCAATTGTCGAGGCTTAAGATTAGAAAGCAAAAATTTCCAAGGCGTTAACGTAAAGGGAGCTAATTTGGAAAATACAGGGGTAAGTGTCGTTCTTGATTTTAAGTCTTATGTTGATCAATTTATTTTACAAAAGCTAGATACATTTGAAAAAGCAGTTTCCATATCAGATGGTCAAATTGATCTATCATTCGATTATTTGCAAAAAATCAAGAAAATGAATCAAAATCAACTGGAGAAAATTAAACAGTTAATTTGTAATTTTATTATGGAACAACTCCCTAACTGGGATATTTTAACCCCAGGAAAAAGAGTAGCTTTACCAAGAGATTTGTTACAAGTAGTTTTTGTGGATACCAACTTTTATCAACAAGTTTCAGTAGACATTTTAAGAAGAATTGATTTTTTAGAAGTGGATTTTAAAAACAAAAATATGAAAAATTTAGATTTGAGTTATACCAATATTAAAATTAATCCCCAAACAATAAAGGATAAGAGTTTATATCAAACCAATTGTGAAGGCCTAAATTTTTCATCAGCCGATTTTACGGGCGTAGATGTTAGAGGTGCTAATCTAAAAAATACAGATGCTTCTTTCAATCCACAGACATTATATAAAAGAAGTTTATATCAAACCAAATGTGGAGATATCGACTTTACCGGTGCGTGCTTTATAGGGGTGGATGTTAGAGAAAGTGATGTTTCCATTCCAAAACGAAATAAAAATAACATAAAGAAACGTAAACCAATATATTTTGTTCAGTAAACCTTCCTAGGAATGTAAATTTTTTCTTCCTTTTAGCAATAAAATTAAATGATAATGCAATTAAATAAAAAATGGAGAATTTGCTATTTCACTTTTAATAAATAATTTTAAAAATACTTCTTCAGAAGATATTTTGAATATGATATCGTATTTTAGAGATTAAATCCTAAAAAGAATATAGAATGGAGGAAAGAGATATGGAATTTGATTATGAAAGACTACAAAAGAAAACAACTAATGAGAAAAAAACAATATTTTTTATCATTGAGGACTATTTAAAAAAGAATGTATTAGATTTTGATGTGAATCAAAGTCATTTAGATTCAAGTGATTTCCGCTTAAAATTACCAAAACGCTTATTGCAAATCATCCTTATTGATACAAATTTATTTAAAGAAGTTTCGATAGAAGTTTTAAGAAAAATAGATTTATCAGAATTGGATTTTACGGATAAAAATATAGAATGTTTAGATTTAAGTTATACTAATGCCAATATTGATCCCCAAACAATAAAGGGGAAAAGTTTATATAAAACCAATTGTCGAGGATTAAATTTTTCTTCTGCCAACTTTACTGGAGTATGGATAAAGGGGGCCAATTTGGAGGCAACGGGTGCTTCTATTGATCCTCAAAAAATAAAAGGAAAGTGTCTATGGGGAGTAAATTGCAAAGATTTAGATTTATCTTTTAAAGACTTTACCGGAGTAGATGTTGAATATTCTAATTTAGAAGGAACACACGCAGAGATTGATCCCCAGAAAATTCAAAATAAATCATTAAACGGAGTAAATTGTCGAGGATTAGATTTATCACATAAAAATTTTGATAACGTGCACTTGAGAGATACCAATTTAGAAGCAACGGGTGCTTCTATTAATCCTCAATTAATCCATCATAAGTGCTTATTTGGAACCAATTGCCGAGGTCTAGATTTTAGCGGCAGAAACTTTTTTGGCGTTGAAGTGAGATTTGCTATTTTAGAAAAAACAAATGCCTCTATCGATCCGCAAAATGTTGAAGGTAGAAATTTAGAGAATGCCAATTTAAAAGGTTTAGATTTAAGAGAAAAAGATTTTAGAAAAGTATATTTAGCTGGTGCGAACTTAGAAGATACTGGTGCTTCTATTGATCCCCAAACAATAGCCTCTAAAAGTTTACGCAACACGAATTTAAAAGGCTTAGATTTAAGAGAAAAAGATTTTACAGGGGTATGTATAGCAAATGCTAATTTAGAAAATACAGGCGCTAATTTAGAAAATAATATGGAGTATATGGTCAAAAAATTATTATTAAAAACTAGAAAACATTAGTTATTCTATTGTGAGACTTTTCATTTTGAGAAGAAAAAAGAGTGAATACAAGTTGTAACTCTTTTCTTTTTTTGCTATAATAGAAACAGAGTATTGGAGGGTGTGAAGATGAATGGAAAAGTATTAAAAGTTGTAGAATATAATCTCACTTTTGGAGAAAGCACTAGATTAATTAATGTGTATGGGTTGTTTCGCTATAAAAAGAATAATAATCTTTATATTGTTTATTCTGATACCGATATTCAATATAATTATATTTCGTATGGAAGTAGCCATATTAAAGATAAATCTGTTCTATCAATGGCAGTTTCTACCAAAGAGGAAGAAGAAATGATTAAAGAATACATTTTTAAAGTAGTTAATCACGAAGAATTGTCTAATTTTGAAATGATTTCTTTAGAAAAGATTGATGGAATAGAATTGATTAGCTCAAATAAATTAGAAATCAAGGGAGATGTTTTAAAAACACTAATCGATTTAACCATCCCTCAGATCAAAAAAGAGGAAAAAGTAGCTAAAGAGGTTGATGTTCAACCAAAAAAGAAAGGCAAGAAGAAAGTATTATTCATTATTCTTTTTCTTGTTTTAGTTGCAGGAGGGGGATATGGCTATTTACAGATGAGACCAAAAGAAACCAAAGTAATCAAAACATTCACTTGCACGAAAACTTATCAACATGATACCTTAAAAGCAAAAGTAGAGGAAGAAAATACTTATCATTTTGGAAATAGTGAGAAATTAGAATTCTATGAGGAGAAAAAAAATTATCAATTTTTAACTGCCGAAGATTACCAAGATTTTATTAATAAAGGTTTAATTTATCGATATATTCCCGAGGAAAATGATAGTAGTTTTAAGCAAAATGAAAAAAAGTATAACTTTCAAACTTATGTAAAGAAAACAGTTGATGTAAGCTATGATAAGAAAACAACTTATGAAGAAGCCTTACAAGAAATTAAAGAAGAAGGATATACTTGTGAGGAAAAAGTAGGGGAGTAGTATGGAAAATTTTTATGTATTATATGGCTTAAACAAAGGCTTAATTAAAATAGAATTAGAGAAACTCTTAAAAAAGTTTAAAAATTGTGACTTAATTAAATATGATATGTCAACAACAGAAATAGAAAGCATCATCGAAGATGCTAGAACTGTTAGTTTATTTGGACAAAAGAAAGTCATTATTTTAGAAGATGCCTTCTTTTTAGGAACAAACAAAAATATCGATAACCTAAATTTATTAGAAGACTATATTGAACACTATAATCCCGATAGTTACTTAATTTTTATTTGTAACTTAGAAAAATTAGACACCAGAAAAAAAATCAATAAACTGCTATCAAAGCATAAAGTAATGGAATTAAATACTCTAAATGAAACAGATTTAAGTCATTTTGTGCAAGAATATTTAAAAAAAGATGGTTACAAGATAGAGGATACTCCTTTTTTTCTAAAACGAGTTGGTACTAACTTATCTAATATTCAAAATGAACTAGATAAATTAGAAATGCTTACTATAGAGAAAAAAGTCATTACCAATGATGATGTTAACAAAGTCACAACAAAAGTTGTAGAGGAAGAAATTTTTACGCTAACCGATGCGATTATTCTAAAAGATACAAAAACTGCTCTTCATTTATTAGACGAATTTTTGAATCTAAATTATGATGAAATTCAAATTATCATGCTCTTATCTTCTCAGTTTCATTTTCTTTTTCAAGTAAAACGTCTTCTAAACAAAAACAAAACTGCAGAAGAAATTGCCAAAATATTAGAGGTTAATCCTTATCGGGTAAAATATACGATTAAAAAATTATATACTTATACAGAAGACGAAATACTTGGTTATATTAAAAGATTAGCCAAAATGGATCACGACATCAAACTAGGACTTATTCAAAAAAATTTGGCCCTTCGATTATTTATTCTTTATAAAGACAATACTTAAGCAGAAATTAAGTATTTTTTTATTTTTTTTCTAAATAAAGAAGGATTTTTAAAAAAAACTGCGAATAATATAATTAGAGGGAAATAATTTGTCGAATAAAGACATACCAAAAAATTGACTAGTTTTGTCGAAATAGTTTCATCAAAAATAGTTTTATGATAAATTAAAATAGCAAAGGGTGAAACAAACAAATGGCAAAAATAAGTACAGAATTTCGAAAAGGTGTCTTTTTTGTAAGACTAGTAGGGAGGAACGGTAATGAAAGTGAGATAAAAAGTATCATTGAACTAATAGAGGAGTTTGGAATAAATAATATTGTCATTAATTTAACCAAATTAAATAGCCTCTCTCTAGAAATGATACAAAGATTAAATGAATTCTTAAAAGAAAAATCAAAAGAAAAGAATTTATTTCTTATCTATAATCAAAATAAATCAAGAATATTTGAAGGAAAATTTCCTATGATTGAGAAAGAAATAGATGTCTATTCTATTTTAAGAGAGAAATTAAATCATTCTTAAAAATCACAAAATAAGAAATAAATTCCAAAGAAAGAGAATATTTTATGAATGATACCGTACTAATAGACTTAATTAAAGAAAACAAAGGATTAATTTGTTCAATTATTAATAAATATACCAAATATTATGAATTCGATGACTTATATCAAGTAAGTATAATTGGCATAATGAAAGCTTATCGTTCATTTGATGCGGGGAAGAATGTAAAAATAACGACTTATATGTATAAGTATATTTTAGGAGAAGTCTTAGCTTTTATTAAAAATTCAAATTTTGTAAAAACTTCAAGAGACTATCAAAAATTATATAAAAAAATATTAGAAGCAAAGACAATTCTTACTCAAAGACTAATGAAAGAACCAAGCCTGAAAGATTTATCTTTATTTTTAGAAATAGATGAATCTTTATTAATCGATGTTTTAAGATGCCAAGAGAGGGTGAAAAGTTTAGATGAAGTCGTTAGTGATGACGGGAAAACATTAACACTTCTAGACCAAATAGCGGATACATACAATGATTCGAATCTTTATTTGGATAACATTTCTCTAAAAGAAGGTCTAAATAGCCTAACCAAAGAAGAACAAGAGTTAATTAATTTAAGATACTATTGTGACAAAACCCAAAGCGAAATAGCCCAATTTTTTGGTACAAATCAAGTACAAATCTCAAGGAATGAGAAAAAAATCTTGAAAAAATTAAAAAATAACCTCTGCCAGCCCTTGTAATAAAAGGCCTGGTAAAAATGTAACCGAATAGGTTACATAAAAATACTTGATTTTGTGAGAAAATAAAAACTAGGTGATGAAAGATGGGGACTTTACATAGAAGAAATGAAGATACTTACGAAATAATTGCAGCAAATATCAAACGTTTTCGCAAAGAAGCAAAAATAACACAAGCAGAACTTGCGGATAGAGCACATTATTCTCATGAGTTTATAAGACGCATCGAAGCGCCAAACGGGAAAAAGTATTTCTCTGTAGATACCTTGGTGCAAATATCAAACGTTTTAAATATTAAGCTGGAAGATTTAGTAAAAGGAATAGGCAATGAAGATAAATAAACTTCATTGTTTTCTTTTTGCATATTTTCTATAAAATAATCCCATAATAGTAATGGTGAAGATAATGAATAATAAAGAATATCAGGAATTAGTAAAAAAACATACCCCTAAACCTAAAGTAGGAAAAAACGCTGCTATTGCTTTTTTTGTTGGAGGGCTACTTGGAAGTTTTAGTGAACTTTTACAAGAACTTTATGGCTTATGGTTTCATATGCCAAGAAAAGAAGCTGGAGTTTTGGTCATCTTAACATTGATTGTAATTGCATCCATTTTAACGGCGTTAGGTATTTTTGATGTGGCTGTTGCTAAAGTAAAAAGTGCTCTAATTATTCCCATTACTGGTTTTGCCCATTCGATTACTTCTGCAGCCCTAGAATACAAAACGGAAGGCTTTGTTTTAGGAATTGGGGCTAATATTTTTAAATTAGCCGGCACCGTTATCTTGTATGGAGTAGTTGCCGTATATTTCTTTGGTTTATTAAGAATATTAGTAATGGGAGGATAGAAATGACAACAATTTATAAAAATGTTTATGTAAAAGAAACAGCCACCATCGCTGGAGGATATGAAGCAAATGGGCCATTAAAAAAATACTTCGACAGAACTTACACAAAAGATTTATATTTTGGAGAAACTAGTTTTGAAAAAGCCGAAATAAAACTATTAAGAGATGTAACAGCCTTAATTTTACGAAAATCAAGATTAAAAGAAAAAGAAGTTGACGTCATTATCTCAGGAGATTTAAGCAATCAAATTGCTGCGAGCGACTATGCGATGAGAGACTTCGATATTCCTTTTTTAGGAATTTATAACGCTTGTGCTACAAGCAGTGAAGGAATGATTATCGCTGCTAATTTCATCGAAGGCAAAATTTATAAAAAGTGTTTAGTGACAACTTCAAGCCATAATACTGCTGCCGAAAAGCAATATCGTAATCCTACAGAATACGGAACACCTAAGCCAGATACAGCAACATTTACTGTAACAGGTGGAGCGGCAATTCTTTTAACAAATGAAAAGACGAATATTAAAGTAACATCTTCAACCATTGGTAAGGTTATTGATAAAAATACAATGGATGTTAACCATATGGGCGCTGTGATGGCTCCCGCCGCTGCCGATACAATTTATAGACATTTAACCGACCTAAAAAGAGCCCCAGATTATTATGATTTAATTCTAACAGGAGACTTGGGAATCTATGGAAAAGAAATTTTATTAGATTATATGAAAACAGCCTATAATTTAGATATTTCAAAACAATATAATGATTGTGGAACAATGATTTATGATATCAAAAAACAGCCAGTTTTTGCAGGTGGTTCTGGTCCAGCTTGTAGTGCCTTAGTCAACTTTTCATATATCTATCACTCTCTTAAAGAAAAAAAATTCAAACGTGTCCTTTTAGTACCAACAGGAGCTTTATTTTCTCCAACATTATTTTTTCAAAAAGAGTCTCTTCCCGCGATTGCTCATGCAATTAGTTTGGAGGTGGTAGAATGATTTATTTAAATGCCTTTCTTTTTTGTGGAACCATTTGCCTGATTTCCCAATTAATTTTAGATAATACCAAATTAACCCCAGGGCACGTTACTTCTCTTTTTGTAATTATTGGTGCCTTTCTTGATATTTTTGGAATTTATGATAAATTTGTACTCTATTGTGGAGCAGGAGCCATTATTCCTATCACGTCTTTTGGACATTTACTTATTCATGGGGCAATGGACACCGCTTCCAAATTAGGTCCACTAGGTCTTGCTTTTGGTGTATTTAATTTAACTAGTGCAGGCATTAGTATCGCTTTAGTCTCAGCCTTTATTTTATCTTTAATCTTAAAACCAAAACACTAATCTCTATTCACCATTTTCTAAAAATAAAGAAATTTTATCAACATAAATAAAATACCAATAATAAACCAAATTCTAGTAAGATGAAAATAAGCATATTCTTTTGAAGTAGGGATTAGCTCTCGAAAAGAAATAAAAAGCATTACCCCCGCAATAAAAGCAAATAATAGCCCCAATATCATATTATTAACAAAAGAAACCAAAAATAAGTAAGTAAGAATAGCGCCAAGAGGTTCTGATAAAGCCGAGATGAAAGTATAGAGAAAAGCCTTGGTTTTTTTCTTGGTTGAATAATAAATTGGAACAGAAATAGAAATTCCCTCAGGAATATTATGAAGGGCAATAGCAATCGCTAAAGAAAGTCCTAAAGTTGTACTTTTTGTAGTGGAAAGAAAAGTAGCAATTCCTTCCGGAATATTATGAAGAATAATGGCCAGCATCGAAATCACGCCAACTTGATATAAAGAAGATGTCTCACTCTTCAAATGTATTCCTTTTTCAACAAAAAAAGTAAGGATAATCCCAAGCATTAAAGAAAGAAAGACAAAACAAGGTAAAAGCAAGCCTAGATGATAATTTTTAAGCATTAAAAAAGATTCCGGAATTAAATCAGTAATCGATACACATAACATTACCCCCGCGGCAAAAGCAAGACTACCAGCAATAACTTTATCCTCGTTTTTGATTTTAAATAAAATAGGAATCATCCCAAACATCGTCGCCAATCCAGCCATCGTCGAAAGAAAAAATCCCATCCCCATTTGTCCCATAATCCTCACCACTAAAGTATATGAAAAAAGAAAGAAAATAGGATAAAACAAGAAAAATACTTAAACTTTTTTAGGGTTAAGTATTAGGAATAAATCTGGCAAAAAAGCACATCCTATTAATGCAAATGAAAATTTGCCAATTTTATGACAAAACATTGACTTTGTGCATAAAATATAGTATATTACTATTGCATTAGAAAGAGAACTTTAAGAAGAAAATGTTTCTCGCTCCCGGATGGTGCGAGTAATAAATTATTCCGGTCGACAATGTTTCTCGCTCTCGGGTGGCGCGAGTAATAAATTATCCCGAACGAAAATGTTTAGAAAACTCTATTAATATAATGGAGTTTTCTTTTAATTTATGATAGAATTACGAGTAAAGGGAGATGAATTAATGAAAATTGAAACGGGATATTTATATCATATTAAGGATGAATTTTTTGATGTTGTAAATGACGAAAATTTAATGAGTAATCATGAGCGTGGTAAAAAACGTCCAACTTATTTTACAATAAAAGATAAAGAGATATTATGGTTTATTCCTCTTAGTAGTAAAGTAGAAAAATATAAAAAGATAGTAGATAAAAAAATAAAAAAATATGGTGTTTGCAATTCAATTCTTATTAAAGATGTCTTAGGAAAAGAATCAGCAATATTAATTCAAAATGCTTTTCCAACCTTAGAAAAATATATAGACCATGTTCATGTTTTAGAAAACGGAGCCCCAGCTAAAGTCATTGATTCAATCTGTGATGAGATTTTCAATAACTTTCTCCAAATGTTAAAATTAAAAAAGAAAGGTCTTAATTTTTTCTTTACGGATATTGATAAAATTAAACAACAAATGGAAGATGAATTAAAATAATATTATTTTATAAATTAAAAAAGGAAAAACTTTTAATTTAGGGTTCTTCCTTTTTTAATTGTAATAAAATTTAATAAATAGAAGTATTTTTTTATTTAGATATTTCCAAATCATCAGGAATTAAAATATCCAAATAGTGGATCATTTCTTCCTTTGTATATTTAAAATCATTAAGCATCCATTCTGTTCCAGCGCTAAATACTGCTCCTAAATAGAAAGTTGCAACGAAGTTACTAGGAATTTGTACCTTTTTATCAGACTTATCAATTCCCTCAATAATTTCTTTCTTAAAAGTATCATAAATCATATCCATCATAATTCCATTTTTATTAGCCTTACCAATCGCAATATAAATTTCTCTCTTTTCTGAAACGTGGTCTAAAAATAAAGAAATCATCTCTAAATAGTATTCTTTTGTATTCTTAATACTTGTATTCTTCTCTAACTCTTTCTCTAGAGAATCTTTAAGTGTATCAATATAGGAAGAAAGTAGTTCGTATTTATCAGAATAGTGAGAATAAAAAGTAGAGCGATTGACTAACGCCTTCTCACAAATATCAGAAACCTTGATTTCTTCAAAAGGCATATCACTCATTAATTCAATTAAAGTCTGATAAAGATTATTTTTTGTTTTAATTACCCTTAAATCGGTCTTTTTGTTCATTTTACATCACCTATTAACATTATAGTAACTTAAGATACATTTGTAAAGTTATGCAACAAAAATTGCTTATTTATACAACAATTAATAGACAAATGTTTAATAACATACATTAATAACGGTTTGTTAGTGAATTTTTTAAAAATTTGTAATATGATATCTAGCAAATGGAGGTAATATAATGAAAAAAATCAATAAGTTCATTACGAACAATAGTGTTTTAGTGGTAGTAATTGCCCTAATTCTCTTGATTCCATCTTTAATTGGTTATGTAAATACAAAAATAAATTATAATATCTTAGTTTATTTACCAAGTGATATTGAAACCATTAAAGGACAAGATATTTTAACTTCTGATTTTGGCATTGGAGCGTTCTCTTTTGTCACAGTCGAGAATATGAGTAATTACGATATGCTAAAACTAGAAGAAAAAATCGAAAAAATAGATTCCGTTAATCTAGTTGCTAGCCTTGCTGATGTAACGGATACCACTATCCCTATGGATATTTTACCAGATGAAGTAACCGAAAAGTTACACAAAAATGAAAAAGATGTCATTGTCGTAACTTTTGAAAATGGAACTTCTGATGAGATTACGATGAAGGCTGTTGAAGATTTACGAAAAGTAGTAGGGGATGCTTCAAAAGTCAGTGGCATGAGTGCAATGGTATTAGATACAAGAGATGTATCCAATAGTGAAATGCTAGCTTATATTGTTATTGCAGTCATTCTTTGCTTAATCGTCTTAACCGTAGCAACCGACTCATTCATCATCCCTGTATTACTATTAGGAAATATTGGTGTAGCTATTTTGTACAATATGGGAACAAATATTTTCTTAGGAGAAATATCTTACATCACAAAAGCCATTAGTGCAGTATTACAACTTGGGGTAACAATGGACTTTTCTATCTTTTTGTACCATAAATATATTCAAGCACTAACACACGAAAAAGATAAACATAAGGCTATGCAAGAAGCCATTACAGAAACATTCCATTCCGTTTTAGGAAGTTCCTTAACTACTGTTGCTGGTTTCTTAGCCTTGTGTATGATGAAATTAACTTTAGGAAAAGATATTGGCCTTGTTATGGCCAAAGGGGTAATTTGTGGCCTAATCTGTGTTTTAACTCTTTTCCCAGCCCTTCTCTTAGTTTGTGATAAATTAATTGAAAAAACGCATCATAAAAACTTAATGCCAGAGTTTAAGGGCTTACAAAACTTCTCGATTAAACATCATAATCTGATTATTCTTGCCTTTATTATCTTATTAATTCCTGCAATTTATGGAAATAACAATGTTAAAGTTTACTATAACTTAGATAAGTCATTGCCAAGTACACTAGCATCTAGTATCGCAAATTCTAATTTAAAAGAAGAATTTAATATTGTTTCTCCTGAAATTGTCTTATTAGATAAGAATATGAATAGTGAAGAAAAGGAAGAATTAGTAGAAAAATTAAAAGAAGTAAAAGGAATTGACTTAGTCCTAAGTCCAACTAGTGTACTAGATTTTGGCTTACCAATCAGTATGCTACCAGATGATTTAACCAAATTAATGGAAAGTGATAAATATCAATTAGTACTTTTAAATTCTACTTATGATATCGCGACAACAGAATTAAATAACCAAATTAATGAAGTCAATAAAATTGTCAAAAAATATGACAAATCATCCATTGTAGCAGGTGAAGGACCACTAATGAAAGATTTAACCGAAATTAGTGATGTCGACTTTAAAAACGTAAACTATGTATCAATTGGCTTAATCTTTGTTATCATGTTATTTGTCTTAAAGTCATTAAGCCTACCTGTTATCTTAATTAGTGCAATTGAATTTGCGATTCTAGCCAATATGAGTGTTGCTTTCTATACCAATACATCCTTACCATTTATTGCGTCGATAATCATTGGTACCATTCAATTAGGAGCAACCATTGACTATGCGATTTTAATGTCATCAAAATATTTAAGTACAAGAAAAAATGTACAAGATAAATACGTTGCCATGAAGGAAACCTTACAATTTACGGTTCCATCAATTATTGTCAGTGCCCTATGTTTCTTTGCAGCAACAATTGGAGTAGGCGTTTATTCCAAAATTGATTTAATTGGTTCAATCTGTAAATTATTATCACGAGGTTCAATAATTAGTATGTTAGTGGTTATCTTAATCTTACCATCACTATTATTAATATTTGATAAAATTATCATGAAAACCACTAAAGGAATGAAGGAGGAAATATAATGAATAAAAAATTAGTAACGAGCATAATAGCTCTTAGCATTGTAACAATGCCATTTAATGTCTTTGCTTTAGAAAAAGAAGAATCAATCTATTCTAATTTAAATGCCGATGGAACAAGATTTAAAACTGTTGTAACTAATCATTTGAGTTCCTTAGAAGGAACAACTATTGAAGATACGACAGAATTAAAGAAAATTCTAAATATCAATGGAAAGGAAACATTTACGCTAGATAATAATAAATTAACGTGGACATCTCGTGGAAAGGACATCTTTTATCAAGGAGAATTTGAAAAAGAACTTCCCATCGAAACAAATGTAAAATACTATTTAGATGATAAAGAAGTGACCAATAAAGAATTAATTGGTGCATCAGGTAAAGTAAAAATTGAAGTAACTTTAAAAAATACCGATGCTCACCAAATTGATGGAGAAACCCTTTATACACCATTTGTCGTAACATTAGGTGCGATGTTAGATAAAAATAGTTCTAATATTACGATTTCCAATGGTAAAGCCATTAATAGTGGAAATAAATTTATCCTAGTAGGAGTTGCAACTCCAGGATTATACGAAAGTACAAACTTAGATAATTTTAAAGAAATGAATAAAATTACCATTACTTTCGATACCAAAAAATATAAACAACCAACCATCTATACTGTAGCAACACCTAAATTAATTGAGAAAACTGATTTAGAAGTATTTAACAAATTAGATGACGTCTACAGTAAAGTAGGGCTATTAAAAACCAATATGGATGCGATTGAAAATGGTGCAAATGAATTAGAAAGCGGTGCACAACAATTATTAAGTGGCACCCAAGAAATTAACGAAAACTTAAATACCGTAAAAAATTATATGCAAGATCTAACTAAAGGAACTTATGATTTAAATGGGGGAGTAAAACAAATTATTGCTGCCATTGATGCCTCATCTGATTCCTTATCAGATTCTAATATGCAAGCGTCTCTTGAAAAATTAAGTATTTTAAAAGAAAAGAACACCGAGGCCATTAATAAATTAACAAATACAAATAGTACTCTAGAAGAAACCTATACAACATATCAACTTAGTGAAAAAACAGTTGAAGAAATTATGGCCCTACCATTAGATGAAGCAACAATCAAAAACTGGATTACTTTAAAAAATACTTATGAAGGAAATAACAATTTAATTTATTTACTTTCAATGAATAACAGTGCTATTGACACAACTTCTAAAACTTTAATGGAAACAGCGTCAACCGTAAAAACACAATTAAGTAGCCTACGTGCAGGCCTTGTTGAGTTAGAAGATGGATCTAATACATTATATACAAGTAGTAGTAAAATTACAGAAGGCGTAAATGCTCTATATCAAGGAACAAATACTCTAATGAATGGAACTTCTAGTTTAGTAGCCGGAACAACTACTTTAAAATCAGGAATTTCTACTTATAATAAAGAAGGAATTTCCACTTTAGTAAATTATGCAAATAACATTCAAGGAAAAACCAATAAATTAAAAAAATTAGTAGACTTAAGCGAACAATATAAAGGATTTGCTTCAAATAATACAAACAGTACAACATTTGTATCGGTAATTAAACAGTAAAAAAGAGTAAATAAATTTGTTTTATTAAAAATAGGTAAAATTTATAAAAAAATTTTTTATCTATTTTT
>CAKPBH010000024.1 GCA_934140355.1 uncultured Bacilli bacterium
AACTCTTTAGATAATCAAATATCTTTTTTTGAAAATTTTATAAAGTCAAATAAAAATTGGACTTATGTTAATGGTTATATAGATGAAGGTATTAGTGGTAGCACTGTTAAACGAAGAAAAAAATTTTTACAAATGATTGATGATGCTAAATCTGGCTATTTTGATTTAATAGTTACAAAAGAAGTTTCTAGATTTTCTAGAAATTTATCTGATAGTATCAAATATACACAAGAATTACTTGCTAATGATGTTGGTGTATATTTCCAATCAAATGGAATAAATACTTATGATCCCAACTCTGAGTTTATACTTAATATGATGGGAAGCGTTGCTCAAGAAGAGGTCAAAAGACTTTCTTCTCGTGTTAAATGGGGACATAAAGAAGCAATTAAAAAAGGTAGAGTTTTAGGTTCTAATTCAATTACTGGATATAAAAAAGATGATGCTAAATTAGTTATTGTTGAAGAGGAAGCAAAAAAAATTAGAAAGATTTTCGAATTGTATGCAACTGGTAAATATGGTTTTTATAAACTAGCAATGGAATTACATAGACAAGGTATAAATAATTATAAAGGAAATATTTATGATAAAGATACTTTAAAAAGAATAATACAAAATCCTAAATACAAAGGTTTTTATCGTGGACATACTACTGAAACTATTGATTATAGAACTAAACAAAGAGTTTATATACCAATAGAAGAACAAATAATATACAAAGATGAATCAATACCAGCTATAGTTAGTGAAGAATTATGGAATCGTGCAAATGAGATATTAGATAGTAGGAGTATATTAATGAAAGCAAGTAATGGCAATGCCAAAAGAGCCGAAAGGAAATATTGTTATACTACAAAAATATTTTGTAGTGAACATAATGTTTCTTATCAGAGAATGTCAAGTAAAAGAAAACAAACAAAGCCTAGATGGGCTTGTGGCAATTATGTAAAATATAGACTGGATGCCTGTGAAAGTCCAATAATTGCAGAAATGGACTTGAATAATATTTTTGCAATTATTATGGAACAAGTATTTAATAATAAAAATGAAATTGTAAAAGAAATGTTGGATTATTATTCTAATCTAAAAATAGATAACAATTATCAACTTGGAATTTCTAAACTAAAAAAAGAAATTAAAACTATTGAAACAAAAAAAGAAAAATTATTAGAATTAAATATGGATGGTAGTATTAATAATCTTGAGTTTAAAGAAAGAAATGATAAGTATAACGAAGATATATCATCTTTAAATATACGAATTGGAAAAATAGAACAAGAAAGAAAGATTATGTCTGATAGTTTTAATAATATTAAGGCTATTGAAGATGCTATCAAAAAACAGGTTGATTATAAAAATAACGTGAGTGAATTTGTAGATAAGTTTTTGGAGGAAATTATAGTCTATAAGGAAGATAATGATAGACATAAACTAATACTAAAAATTTATTTAAATTTGATGAAAATCCCAATTCCTATTGGAAAAGGTGCTAGGCACATAGATGATGAGAAATCACTAGTAATATTCAATAAAGAGGTTGAAACATTAGACCTGGGAAGAGCTGATTTTAAAAGAAATAGTTTTAAAATTAATGTATATTTAAGTTACGATGTTGACTAGGTTATCATATATTTATATGGTAATCTAGTTTTTTTCTTTGTATAGGTATTGCTTTCGTGGGTTACTTTCAAAATCGTTACTTTAGCCACTGCTTTGGAGGAGAAAAAAGTAGACTTGGAAAAAGATACATTTTTTGATGGCGGTTCTGTTAATGTGGATGGGGCTAGGATTAAATGTTGGAAACATGGAGGTCATGGCGCACAGACTTTTTTGCAAGTTGTACAAAACTCTTGCAATCCAGGATTTGTAGAGTTAGGAAGAAGATTGGGGAAAGAAACTTTATTTAAATATATTGATTCTTTTGGTTTTGGTGAAAAAACAGGAGTAGATTTGAATGGAGAGGGAAGTGGTATTTTGTTTTCTCTTTCTAAAGTGGGTCCTGTGGAATTGGCAACTACTGCTTTTGGGCAAGGAGTTAGTGTTACGGCGATTCAACAAGTTGCTGCTGTTAGTGCCGCTATTAATGGTGGAACACTCTATAAACCTTATATTGTTAAACGATTAATTGAATCAGAAACTGGTGAGATTATTCAAGAAAATAAACCAAAACAAGTAAGAAAAGTGATAAAAAAAGAAACTAGTGAAAAGGTGCGTTATGCTCTTGAAAGTGTGGTTGCGCTTGGTAGTGGAAGAAATGCTTATATAGAAGGATATCGCGTTGGTGGGAAAACAGGGACGGCTCAAAAAGTAAATAATGGTGTTTATATGGTTGGGAATTACATTACTTCTTTTATTGGTTTTATGCCTGCGGATGATCCGCAAATTGTTGTTTATGTAGCAATTGATAATCCAAAGGGAATAACTGCTTATGGAGGAACGGTTGCTGCTCCTATTGCTAGAAATATTTTAGAGGATGCTGTTGCAATTTTAAATATCCAAAAAAGGAATGATGGTATTAGTAAAGAGTATCGTTATTTTGATACTAAGTATCAAACTGTGGAAGATGTTATTGGATTATCTGTAAAGGAAGCTCGTGAAAAATTGAAGGATTTTAATATTGAATATTCTGGAGAGGGAAGTCGGGTTATTGATGTATCTCCTCAGGTAGGGAGTAGTATTGCTGTTGGTTCTACGGTTAGATTAATGTTGGGATAGATAAAAAAAATATTACTTTCTTTTGTTTTTGAATTTGAGAAATATGAAAATAACATCTAAATTTTTTAGATGTTATTTTATAACTTTATCATTTTTTTATAGTAGAGTTTATTTAAATAGTAAAATTTATGTTTTTATAAAAATTTAAGATTAATGTTTCAACAATTTATGATCATTATTTTAGGTTAGATCTAAATTTAAAATTCATTAGTTTTTTCGTTTTTTTGTGTAATATTTGCCGTTGGCTAAGCTATTTTTAGGATAATATTTGTTAATGTGCTCAAATTCACTAGCTGTATTAATATGTGAAAAGACTGGAATGATTGTAGAATTTGGGAAATTTGTAATCATATCGATTTTCTTGGTAAGAAAATAATTAACTTGGCTATCATACATTGCCTTTCTTACGTAATCATTATCAAATCCTACGTAATCAATTGGTGCGTACTGGAATATTGCATCTCTTGTAAAATCGTTTATTTTATCTATTTTTATCATAAAGCCTAGAGCTTTTAGTTCTTCGATTTTTTTGATGCATAATATTAATTCTTCTCGAGAAGTTTCTGGATAGACTTTGATATTAATGATTATTTTTTTGAAATTTTCTTTTTGGATGGTGGATAATTTGGCTAAATATTTTATAATATTATTATTTTTAATTAGGGAAAGATAATCAATACTAATAATATTTTTTTCTGGATTGGAAAGCAGTTTTTCTATTAAGAAGATAATATTGTAATTATCTAAGCTGTAATGTAGGTTATTTTTTCTTAATAATTTATAATTTTCTTCTCCTAGTAGTGAGATTCCATCTGGGTTGTTTGTATATATCTGATATATTTCTTGGGGAGTTCCTGAAAGGGAAAACAATTGTTTTTTAGTGTATGATAGATTTTGGCTTTTAAGGCATTTATTGAAAGCGGTAATAAATTCTTTTTCATCTTTTTTCTGCATCCAAAGTTCAGTTGAGTATGGTTGATAAAATTTACTATTTTTTTTGGCTAGATACATCATTAGATCTGCTTTTTCCATTGTTTCTTCTATATTATTAATGTTGAAAGGACAACTTCCAGCGTTGATTCTAAAAATAGCAGGTATTTTTTCTCTTTCAACAAGTAAGTGAATCTTTTTTTCAATATCTTGAAATACTTTATTAATTTTGTTCTCGGATAGGCAAGTTAATATGATAAATTCATCTCCGTGTATTCTTACAACTAGTGAATCTTGAAAATTTTTTTCTAGGATTTTTGCTAGTATTTTTAAATATAGATCTCCAATGTTATGTCCTAAATTATCATTAATATGCTTAAATTTTTCGATATCAATCATGATTAATTGGGAATTTTGGTGATGTTTATTATAGGATTTGTAGTTTTTTTGGAAATATTCTGAATTTCCTATGCCCGTTAGGGGATCAATTAGTTTATTTAGTTTATTATTCATTTGGTTAAATTCCTTTCATCTTTTTTATAAAATTTTTTTGACTCTCAATATTATACAAGAAAAATAAGATAAGTCAATGTCTATGTTATTTAAGAATGAATGAATAATAAATTTGTTTTTGATATATTTTTATGTTGATTGGGTTAATTGTTTTTAATTTAATGATTTTTTTATATTGAATTTGCTGCTATTATTGAGTGAAATTTTTATTTGGCATTAAGTAAAATGCTTTTGTAGAAAATTCTGGTTGATATAAATTTTTTTGCTTAAATTTTTGCTTAATTTTTATTATTTATTTATAGTATTTTATTGAAAATGTTGGATTAATAATTTTTAAGTCATTTAAACTTTACGTTTAAGGTGTAAAGTTTAAATATATTTCATGAATTTTTGATCGTTTTTATGATATACTCTTAGTAAGAATGGAGTGAAATTATGCTGATTTTGACAAAATCCTTGTTTGCTTTAATGATAGGCTTTATTATTTCGACAATTTTTGGTGTTATTTTTGTGCCAGCTTTAAAAAGAATTAAGGCTGGTCAAAGAATTAATGTTTATGTAGATGCTCATAAAAGTAAGGCTGGTACTCCTACAATGGGTGGTTTTATTTTTATCGTTCCTTGTATTATTACTGTAATTCTTCTTCTTTTGACAGATAAAATGCAGTATTCTGTTAATTTGTTTATTATTCTGTTTGTTATGATTAGTTATGCTATGATAGGTTTTCTAGATGATTATATTAGTTTAAAGCATCATGAAAACAAGGGTTTGACTCAAATTCAAAAGTTATTTTTGCAGTTTATTGTTGCACTTGTGTTTTATGTATTATTTAGACATTTTGGGGATGGAGATTCGGTACTTAGGGTAACACTTTTTAATTTAGAATGGAATTTAAATTGGTTTTATGGCATTTTTATTTTATTTTTGTTGATTGGTACATCAAATGCTGTAAATTTAACGGATGGCTTGGATGGTTTGTCGGGTGGTTTATCCGCTATTGCGTTTTTGGCATATGGGCTTATTTCTTGGGGAAGTAAGTGGATAACTGGATATCAGGATATTGGAATATTTTGTTTTATTTTGGTTGGTTGTATTATGGGATTTTTGGTTTTTAATTCTCATCCGGCTAAAGTTTTTATGGGTGATACAGGTAGTTTATCTTTGGGGGCTACTTTAGCTACTGTTGCTATTTTAACTTCTCATGAATTTTCGTTAGCTGTAATTGGTGGTGTTTTTGTTATAGAAACTTTGTCTGTCATTATTCAAATATTTTCTGTTGTTGTATTTAAAAAGAGAGTTTTTTTAATGACACCTATTCACCATCATTTTGAACGTCTTGGTTGGAGTGAGGGGGATATTGTGAAAATGTTTTGGATAGTTGGTTTTATTTTAAGTTTATTGGCTCTTATCTATGGTGTTTGGTTGTAATATGGATTTGTTTGATAATTTTGTTTTAGGAAAGACAATATGTCTTTTTTTCTATATGTAATAATTGTGATAAAGTTGGTTATTACTAGATGTTTATTGGGAAAAATATTGTGAAGTATTATTTTGTTTGAAAAAGATGAAATTAAACTGTTTTTTGATGTTGAAAAATTAGTAAAAATATAATTAGTTCCTATTTTTATGGCGAGATTAAATTTAGTTTTGAAATAATAAAATAATGTTTTGGCAGCTTAGGTAGTAATATGATTTTTTTTGTTTATCTTGATTTGTTTTTTATTTTTCGTTTATAAATTTTTAAGAAGGGATACTAATTTTTGGAAGAATATGTTATAATGAATTTAAAATAGAAAGAAGGGAATAAAAATATGACATTGAGTAGTATAATCACAATATTACAAAAAATTATTGATATATCTTTAGTTTGGATTTTAATCTATTCTGTTCTTAAGAGTCTAAAGGATAATGTCAAAATGATATTAATATTTAAAGGAGTAATTATTATTGTTTTTGTTAAAATATTAAGTGATTACTTAAATTTAACGACTGTAGGATTGTTACTAGAATATGTAATCATGTGGGGACCTCTTGCTTTAATCATTATTTTTCAACCGGAAATTAGAAATATTTTAGAGCATTTGGGGAGACAACAAATTTTAACGAGGCACCGGGTTTTGACTATGGATGAAAGAGAAAAAATGGTTTATGAGATTATGAACGCGGTTGAGTATTTGAGGAAATCTAGAATTGGTGCTTTGATTGTCATTGAAAGAGATATTAGTTTGAGAGATTACATTGAGAGAAGTAAAGGAATTTATGCTGATATTTCATCGGAGTTATTAATTTCTATCTTTTTTCCGAGAAATCCTTTGCATGATGGTGGTGTAATTATTCAAGGAAATCGAATTACTAGTGCTGGGGCTGTATTTCCAATTAGTTTAAATACTAAAATTAATAAAAGATTGGGAACGAGACATAGGGCTGCTTTGGGAATTAGTGAGGAATCAGATGCTATTGCTTTAGTTGTCAGTGAGGAAACGGGTAAGATTTCTATTGCTATTGGTGGTGTGTTAAATTATAATTTATCGATTGATGATGTTAGAATGATGTTGGTGGAAGAATTAAAACCAAAGCATGAGATTTTATTAGATGATGAATTTGAGGATGAAAATGGTGAGGAAGGTGAAAAGCATGAAAATAATTAAAAATATTATTCAATTTGTTAGCGCTTTCTTCAAGATGATTTACAAAGTTATTGATAAAGTGATTATTGTTCCTATTACAAAATTTATTGTTATGATCACTGATAAGTTAGGGAATAGGACAGATAGATTTGAAAAATGGATTACTAAGAAAAATACGTTGATTTTTATTTCTTTAGTTTTGGCAATTGGTTTATTTATGTATGTGGATAGTGAATCAACTACTATTATTACTGATAGTGCTGAAGTGCTATATGGACAAAAGGTTAAGGCAACATATAATAATAATTCTTATGTAGTTGAAGGATTGCCAAGTAGTGTTGATGTGACTTTAATTGGGAGAAAGGTTGATTTGTATTTAGCGAAGCAATTGGCAACTGGTATTGTAACGGCGGATCTTTCCGGATTAGGTGAGGGAATGCATACAATTAAATTAGATTATGATTGTTCGATTCGTTCGGTTGAATATAAGTTGGCTCCTTCATCAGTAAATGTGACTATTTATCCAAAGGTATCACAAACTAGAACTGCTGGAATAGAAGTTATTAATAAAAATAAGTTAGATAAGAAGTTGTCTATTGGTGAGGTAACACTAGATAATTCTGAGATTGTAATTAAAGGGGCAGAACATACTTTAAATAAAGTATCTATTGTTAAAGCTTTAGTGGATGTTAATAAAATTATTAATCCTAAAATAGGAACAACAACGTTGGATGAGGTAAAGTTAGTGGCTTATGATGCTAATGGTGATGTTGTAAAGGGATTAGAGATGGAACCTAATAAATTAAGTGCCAAGATTGTTATTAACTCACCAAGTAAAGAGGTACCATTGAAGGTTGTTCCAACTGGTGATTTAGAGTTTGGAAAGGCAATTGAAAATATTACAACTGATGTGACTAAAATTACAATTTATGGGGATCAAGATTTATTGGATACGATTGAGTATGTTCCAGTTGAGGTAGATGTTTCTAAGTTGAGTGAAAATAAGAGTTATGATGTGATTATTTCAAAACCGTCTAGGGTAAAGGAGATGTCGGCTACGAATGTGAAGGTAAATATTACTTTGGGAACAGAGGTTAGTAAAGAAATTCAAGATGTATCTATTGAAACGGTTAATTTGGATACAACGCGATATAAAGCTGTTGCAATTGGCGAAAATTCTAGTAAGACAACAGTTGTTGTAAAGGGGACAAAAAGTGTTGTGGATGCAATTGATGCTTCAACAATTAAAGCCCAAGTTAATTTGGAGGGATATGT
Organism: uncultured Bacilli bacterium; assembly: GCA_934140355.1. Taxonomy (GTDB): domain Bacteria; phylum Bacillota_I; class Bacilli_A; order RF39; family UBA660; genus RUG11198. Next base: position 8,061 of record CAKPBH010000024.1, read on the forward strand.
AGAAGGAGAGTATGAAGTTGCTATTAAAGTAACTGGAGAAGATAATAAGGCCACTTATACTCCAAAAACAACGAAAATAAAGCTAAAAATTAGCAAAAAATAGGAATGGACTATTGACAAGTAGCATTAGTTATAATATAATTATCGTGAAAGAAACGGAAAGAAGATGTATTCATCTCACCTGATTGCGTTAGCAATGGGTAAAAAGCTAATGATACTTGTAATAAATGAGTTTTTTGCTTTGAAATTGAGAAATGAATACAGACTTTCCTGTATTCATTTTTTATGGAGGTGTTTGATATCGCAAACAATAAAGATAACTTGATTAATGAACAAATTAGAGCAAAAGAAGTGATGGTAATCGGGCCAAATGGAGAGCAATTAGGAGTGAAGAGTAGGAAGGATGCTTTGACTTTAGCGTCTTATGCTGGATTTGACTTGGTATTAATGAGTGAGGGTGCCAATCCTCCGGTTTGCAAAATTATGGATTATAATCGTTTTAAGTATGAGAAAAAGAAAAAAACGAAAGAAGCGCAGAAAAAGCAAAGAGAATCAATGTCAGATATTAAAGAATTTCGCTTATCTGTAACTATTGATAGTCATGATTTTGATACTAGGGTAAAAAATGCTAAAAAGGCGTTACTTAAAGGAGATAAGGTGAAAGCAAGCATTCGTTTTAAAGGCCGTCAAATTGCTCATCCGGAACTTGCTAGAGATGTGCTAAAAAGATTTGAGGAATCTTTAAGTGATATTGCAGAAATAGAAGTTCAACCGAAAATGGAAGGTAGAAGTATCTTTATGCAACTTACACCAAAAAAGTAGAAGGAGAATTAATTATGGCAAAAAAAGTAAAAGTAAAGAAAATTAAAAAGAAAACTCATAGTGGACTTAAAAAAGCATTAAACATAAGACAAAGTGGTAGTATTTCTATCAAGAGTCAAGGAACAAGACATAATACTGGTAAAAACAATGCAAAGAGAAGCAGACAAAAAAGAAAAAGTAATGAATTAAACAATTCAGACTTAAAGAGAGTAAGAGATTTAATATAGTAAAAGGGAGTGAAGAATTATGACAAGAGTTAAAGGTGGCACTGTTGCACGTGCAAGAAGAAAAAAAGTATTAGATCAAGCAAAAGGTTATTTTGGAAGTAAACATAGATTATATAAAACAGCGCATGAACAAGTAATGCATTCTGGTCAATATGCTTTTAGAGATAGAAGACAAAATAAAAGAAACTTTAGAAAGTTATGGATTACAAGAATAAATGCTGCTTGTCGTGAAAATGAGATTAGCTATTCTAAATTCATTAATGGATTAAATAAGGCTGGCGTTACTATTAATAGAAAAATGTTAAGTGAACTTGCAATTGATTCTCCAGAGGCGTTTGCTGATTTGGTAGAGATTGCTAAAAGTAGTTTAGATGGAAAAGAATATAAACCAGTGGTAGCAAAAAAGGAAGAAGTTAAAGAAGAAAAGAAAACAACAGCGGCAAAAAAAACTGTTACTGATACAAAAAAAACAACAGCAAAAAAAACTACTTCTGCAAGTGAAAAGTCTGCTACAAAGAAAACAGCAACAAAATCTACTGTGAAAAAAGAATCAAAGTAATCGTTTGGAAATATATTTCTAAAAAATCGAAAGAAGTTACAATGAGTTATTTCATTGTCTTTTTTTCTTTTTAGAAATTTGGTAAATTTAATCAAAAATATTTGTTATAAAGTACTTAATACTATTTTGCTTTTTAAATTGTAGAGCTGTAGTTTTAGTACTTTTTTTCATTTTAAAAAATTTTTATTATTGTTGTGAACAAAAATGATAGAGAATGGTATTGTTTTAAGGATTAATTTTATTATTTAATCGTATAAAAATATTTAGTGAATTTTTAATGATTAGCAGAGAAAAATGGGCAATTTTTATGGATGGTAAATCAAAAGGGGTAAACAATTAGTTTATTAGGACCTTTTTTTTTAACAGTATATTATAATATTAACGAGTTTGGAGTGGTAGTAGTGGATATGAAACAAGAAATTTTATCTGATTTTGAGGACAAGGGAATATACTGTGTTAAGGATGTTATTCAAAGGTTTTCTTTTTATTTTCATGAGGATTTTTGGGAAATGGTTGATTTTTTTCAAAAATGTCATTTTACAGAGAAAAAAATTATTTTAAAAGATGTGGAAGAAAAAAATTCTCAGTGTAGCGCAAAAATGGTTTCTAAAATTTATCGCTTTTTTGAAAGGAGAATTGAATTTTATCAAAATTGTGGTTTGAAATATTTAATTTTATTGAGCTATTTAAAAAATTTAGATAATGGTCAAGCATATTCAAATTTAGATATTGAGAAAGAACTAGAACGTTATCATCTGTTTCATTTTGGAAGTATTTTAGTGGGGAAGGATGTTAAAAAAATTTTGTTGTCTTTAGATGAAATCAATCGACAATTACGGGAAGATATTTTAAAAATTAATAGTATTGATACTTATTCTATTTTTACATTTGAGTTAATTCAATGTGAAAAATTGAATCAAAATTCTATTTTACTGGTTGATAGTAATTTATCAAGTAAAGAAAAGAGAAAAGCAAAAAAAAAGTTTGATTTTTAAAGATTTATTTTTGATACTTTTTTCATTTGAAAAAATATCTTTATTTTAGAAAAGCATATTCTTGTTATTTGGGTATTAATTTTATTGATTTAAGTATTTGTAATTTTGTTTTTGATATGGATTATGAATATTTTTTGTTTTTCTTTACTAAACTGTAATAAAAAATAGGAAAGCGGTGTAAAATCCCTTGTTTCCTTCTTTTTTTTGTGTTAAAATAAGTATGAATTTTTAGAAAAATTCAAAAAAATATTCACAAATATGGATTTATTTCTTCTAGTGCTTAATTTTTATTTAGGTGAAGAAGTAAAAAAGAAGTATTTGGAAGCAAAACAAAGGAGGAAGAAAAATATGGCAGTAGTATCAATGAGCTACTTATTAGAAGCTGGGGTTCATTTTGGTCATCAGACAAAAAGATGGAATCCCAAAATGAAAGAGTATATCTACAACTCTCGTGATGATATTTATATTATTGACTTACAAAAAACTGTAGAAAAAATGGAAGAAGCTTATGAAGCTTTAAAGAAAATTGTGGCAGATGGTGGTAATGTTTTATATGTTGGTACCAAGAAACAGGCTAGTGAGGTTTGTCGTGAGGAAGCAAATCGTGGCGGAATGTTTTATATGACAGAACGCTGGTTGGGAGGAACTCTAACAAACTTTAAAACTATTCGTCGTAGAGTAAAAAGATTAGAAGAAATTGAAAATATGGAAAAAGATGGTACTTTTGAGAAGTTACCTAAAAAAGAAGTAATTGGTTTAAAGAAAGAATACGATAAATTAAATAAAAATTTATGTGGAATTCGTGAAATGGTTAAATTACCACAAGCTTTGATTATTGTTGATTCAATCAAAGAAGAAAATGCAATTAAGGAAGCAAAAAAATTAGGAATTCCTGTATTTGGAATTATTGATACTAATTGTGATCCTGATGTAGTAGATTATGTTATCCCTGGAAATGATGATGCAGTAAGAGCTATTAAAGTGGTAATTGGTGCTTTAACTAATGCAATTATTGAGGTTAAAGGTGGAGCCATTGTTGATTATGTGACTGAGGATGAAACGAGAAGAAACTCTAGACAATTTGATAAGTCAAATAAAAAATTTGAATCAAAGAAGTTTGAGAAAAAAGAAGAAGTAAAGAAAGAAGAACAAAAAAAAGAGGAAGTAACTGAACAAAAATTAGATTTAAATATTTTAACAGTGAATGAGTTAAGAGATTTAGCAAAGAAAAAAGAAATCTCTGGTTATTCAAAAATGAAAAAAGATGAGTTAATTCAAGCTTTAAAATAGGGAGGATATGTATTTATGATTAGTGCAAGCATGGTAAAAGAATTACGTGAGTCAAGTGGAGCTGGAATGCTTGATTGCAAAAAAGCTTTGGAAGCAACAAATGGAAATATGGATGAGGCCATTAATTGGTTAAGAGAAAAGGGAATTTCTAAGGCAGCTAAAAAAGCTTCACGTATTGCAGCAGAAGGGTTAGCTTTTGCTAAGGTAATGGGCAATAAGGCTGTTATTGTGGAAGTTAATTCAGAAACGGACTTTGTTGCTAAGAATGATGAATTTAAAAATCTTGTTAATGAAATTGCTGATATTGTTTTAGAAAATAATCCTTCTAGTGTAGATGAGGCTTTGGAAGTAGTGTCAAATGGTAAAAAATTAGTTGATATTATTTCAGAGAAAATTGCTACAATCGGAGAAAAGTTATCATTTCGTCGTTTTGAAATTTTAGAAAAGAAAGATGATCAAATTTTTGGTACTTATTCTCATATGGGAGGTAAAATTGTTACTGTTGTTGTATTAGATGGAAATGACGAAGAGTTAGCAAAGGATATTGCTATGCAAGCAGCAGCAATGAAACCATTGTATTTAAATCGTGATGACGTACCTGAAGAAAAAATCGAAAAAGAAAGAGAAGTTCTAATGGAACAAGCTGAAAACGAAGGATTAGATAAAAATAAATTACCAATGATTGTAAATGGTAGATTAAATAAATTCTTCGAGGAAGTTTGTTTGATTGATCAAGCATTTATTAAAGAAAATAAGATGAAAGTATCTAAATATGTAGAATCAAAAAACAGCAATATTGTTCAATTTATTCGTTACGAAGTTGGAGAAGGAATTGAAAAGAAAGAAGAAAATTTTGCTGATGAAGTAATGAAACAAATGAATGCTTAAGTATTTATTAAAGATTGAAAATTTATGAAAAAAGACAAATAAGTTTGTTCGCTTATTTGTCTTTTTTAATGATCTAAATCTTTCGTTAAAATTCCAATATTCACAAGTCCGGATAGAGCAACAATAACATAAACAACTCTAGTTAAAATCGTTCCATCTCCAAATAAGAATTCAACTAAATTAAAATTTAGAATACCAACTAGTCCCCAGTTCACACAACCAATAATGGCAAGAACTAGTGTAACTTTATATAACGTACTCATCATCTGCCTCCTTTTTCTAGTAATATTATTTGACAAATTTTGAAAAATTATTCATAAATAGATAAGAAAAATATATAATTACATTGAAAGTAAAGAGGTGAATATGAAAAAGATTTTAGAATTTTTAGCGGTGATTGGTATTTTTTTATTAACCGGATGTGGAGTAAAAAATGCAGATAATGTTTTGAAAGACTTAGAGAAGAAAGTAAATAATGCTACTAGTTATTATCTAGAAGGAGAGATGGAGATTATTAATCATGAAGATACTTATACTTACCAAGTAAAAGTATCTTATCAAAAAAATGATTATTACAAAATAGAACTTACTAATACATTAAATAATCACGAGCAAGTCATTTTAAGAAATGATGACGGTGTCTATGTTGATACCCTCTAAAGTTACAAAATAAAAAACTTTACAAATAAATTAGTATTTTTTGTCTACTAAACAAAAAGTACGAAAGAAAATGGATATCTATGCTATACTAAAGATGAAAAATGTATTTTGCAACTGATATTTTCCCTTTTGCAACCTTTTTTCGGTAGCGCAACCGCAATTGGATATGCTAAACTAGGCGGTAGAAGAGGTGAAAAAAATGAAATTTTATGAAAAATTAGTCATTTTAAGAAAGAAAAATAATTTGAGCCAAGAACAGCTCGCGGACAAGCTAGGCGTATCCCGTCAAGCTGTTTCTAAGTGGGAGTCAGCATCCTCCGTCCCCGATATGGAAAAAATGATGCAACTATGTAAAATTCTAAACTGTACCCTAGAAGAATTAGTAGATGATGGCGTAGGAGGAAGAAATCCAGAAAAAACATCTGATGGGAAATTAAATTTTAAAGAATACTACCAAGAATTTTTAGATTTTATTACCAAAACTTTTAATATGTTTTGGAGTATGCGTTTAGTAGAGAAAGTAAAATGTATTTTAGAAATGCTTTTTATTACATTTATCTTATATTTAGTATGGCTCGTTTGTGGAACAATTATCCAAAGAGTATTTGCCGACTTAATCTATTTATTTCCGGCCGAAGTAGTGAGAGTGATTAGGAGCTTGTCCTCATTTATCTATACCATCTGTGGTGTTACGGTAGGCTTTATCTTACTCATTCATATCTTTAAAATCAGGTACTTAGATTATTTTATTACCATTGAAGATGATAACACAAATGAAAAAAGCATCGAAACGCCAATCGAAGAAGAAAAAAACAAAGAAGAACACCAAAGAACATTCATGGAAAAACACAAAAATAAAATTATCATCCGCGACCCAAAACATACTACTTATCATTTCTTTGATTTTTTAGCAAGAATTGTCGTCTTGTTCTTAAAAGGCTTTAGTCTAATCATATCAATTCCTTGCATGATAAGTTTTATTTTTATTACGTTTTTCGCGTTCTCTAGCTTATTCTATTTAAAATATACCATCCTTTATTTCGGTATCTTTTTGATTGCAATAGGGGCAATTCTGATGAATTACTTACTCTTAAAGTTTATTTATAACTTTATCTTTGAACAGAAAAATAACTACAAAAGAATTTTTATTCTCTTGATTCTAAGCCTTCTTCTAGTAGGAATAGGTGCTAGTGTTAGTTTTATGACATATACTTCTTTTGAATTAACTTCTTCCTATTTAGAAAAAGACTTAATGAAAACAACAGAAGAAATCCCTTTAGCGAATGATATCAATTTACCTTTCTTAAGAAATCAAGTAGTAGAGTATGAAATAGATAATACCAAAGAAAAAGTTGAAATCGAAATCAATCATCCTAGGGAATATGAAGTTTATTTATATCAATCAGATGATACAAGTAGCACGTATTTTCTAAATTATTATACCAAAGATACTATCGGTGAATTACAGCAGATGAATGAATTATTCAAGAAGCATAAAAGAATAGACTTAAGACATAATTACCAGTTTAAAATAAAAATTACCGCCAAAGAAGACGTCATTTTAAAATTAAAAAAATTATATGATTAAAATACTAAAAAAAGATGAGTAAATTCTATATCAGTATTTTAAATAAAAAAGGAGAAAACTATGATAACCTTAAAAAATGTATCAAAATATTATTACAGTAAAGGCATTATTGCCAGTGGTTTTACCAAAATTAATCTAACCCTAAATTTAGGAGAATTTGTAGCGATTACTGGAGAGTCGGGAAGTGGAAAAAGTACCCTTCTAAATGTCATCAGTGGTCTAGATTCCTATGAAGAAGGAGAGATGTATATTGATGGAAAAGAAACAAGCCATTATACCGAAAATGACTTTGAGAATTATCGCCGCAAATACATCAGCAATATCTTTCAAAATTTTAACCTAGTCAATAGTTACACCGTTTATCAAAATATTGAACTAGTGATGTTAATCAACGGGAAAACAAGAAGAGAAGTCAAAGGCAAAGTCTTAGAATTGATTAAGAAGGTTGGCCTTACTAAATATAAAAATACCAAAGTATCAAAATTATCTGGTGGTCAAAAACAAAGAGTAGCAATTGCTAGAGCCTTAGCCAAAGAAACGCCTATCTTAATCGCAGATGAGCCAACCGGAAACCTAGATTCTACCTCTGCTAAAGAAATTATCAAATTACTTCATGATATTTCTAAAGATAAACTAGTCATTATTGTAACACATAACTATGACCAAGTAGAAAAGTATGTAACAAGAAAAATTAAAATGCACGATGGAAAAATTTTAGAAGATAAAGTCCTAAAAGATACAAGGAAAGTAACTTATCACGAAGAAAAGAAACAAAACTACTTAAAAATCTTTGAAAAATTCAGATTAGGTCTTCGCAATACTTTTAATATTTTCCCTAAATTTATTCTAGTCTTAATGGTCTATCTTTTCGTCGTATCTGCTGTCATGATGGAATATTCTTTCTTTAAAAAGCAACTTTTCTTAAATGAAACTTCTGGATATAATAATTTCTTTCAAAATACAGAACTAACTAGAATTGTGATAAAGAAAGAAAATAAAGAAGCATTTACTGAAGAAGATTATAAACAAATCAAAAGTATTCCTCATATAAAAAAGATTGTTCCTTATGACTATCTTCTAGATAACGTTGTCTATCTTCATGATGAAGACTTCTTCTACTTCCAAGGAACAATTAACGATATTAGCACATTAAACAAGAAAAAAATAACATATGGAACAATTCCTACAAAAAGTGATGAAATTCTAATCTTAGGAAGCCCAAATGACTACTCTCTAAATAGTTTAGGAAAAGAGATTATTGGGAAAAAAGTCAGTATCGAAATGGGTAATTCTAGTGATATGAAAAAAACTTATACCATAACAGGACTGATTTATGATGAAGAATTAAAGTATAATGAAAATGGTTATATTTATGGTACTCAAGAGTTAGTAAATGATTTAAAATTTGTAATGAATACGTCTGTTAGTCAATTAAAAGTTTTATTCCAAGAGGAATACCATGATTCCAATTCTTATGATATTCATTATAAAATTATTCCAAACGATAAAGTAAAAGGCGGTACATGTCTAATTTCTAGTGATTTTAATATGACTTGTAAGAATGAAACTTGCAAAAATTATCCCTTAAAAATAGAGGTAAATAATTTATACTATCAAGATAATTTAGAGTTAAAAGTAGAAAATACTTATGATAAAAAGAATATAAAAACGCTTCTTGGCGATTATGACTATGATACTTATAATGGGGCTATCTTTATTAATCAAAGTGATTATCAGCGAGTTTTTAATAAAGGAAATTATCAAAGTAGTATCTTTGTTGATGAGGTAAAGAATTTAGATACAGTAAATGATACCCTACAAAAAGAAAATTTAAAGACACTAAAAATTAAAGATACTCTAGTAATATCCGGAATTGTAGAAGCCCTAAAAATAGTAAGAGCTATTGTAACTGCCATTTTATTTATTACTTTGTTCTTTATTGCATACTTTGTTGTACGAATTATTTTAAAATCAAGAAATACTTATTTTGGAACTATACGTATTTTAGGAACCCGTTGCAAAGACTGTAAAAACTTATTAGAAATAGAATTATTTACCGTCTCAAATATCGCTTACTTTACCTTTATTTTGCTCTTAATCTTAAATCAAAATCATATCCTAAACCTATCCATCTTATCCAATGTCTTAGATTACTTAAAATTATCTGATTATATCTTATTATATTTAGCGTGCAGTCTAATGTCTTACCTAATTAGCCTTAGATTTTCAAGAAAAATATTTAAAAATAGTGCCATGAAAACCATGAGAGAGGAAGTGTAGAAATGTTAAAATTAATCAAAGTAAATAAATATTTTCATAAAAGAAAAAAGAATCAAATTCACGTCATTGATAATACTTCCCTTGAATTAGGAAATACTGGCTTAGTTGCCTTATTAGGAGACTCTGGCTGTGGAAAGACCACACTTTTAAATGCCATAGGTGGATTGGATAAAATTAAAAGTGGTGCTATCTATATTAATGAGGAAAAAATAAGTTCAAGATGGATTCATAAAGTAGATAGAATTAGAAACTTACATATTGGCTATATCTTCCAAGATTATAAATTAATTGATTATCTATCCGTGTATGATAATGTGGCGATTGTCTTAAAAATGTTAGGCATCAAAAATAAACAAGAGATAAAAGAGAGAGTAGAGTATGTTCTAGAATGTGTTGGTATGTTAAGATACCAAAGAAGACCAGCAGGCATGTTATCCGGAGGAGAAAGACAACGTGTTGGTATAGCAAGAGCCATCGTTAAAAATCCTGGTATCATTTTAGCAGACGAACCGACCGGCAACCTAGACAGCAAAAATACTTTAGAAATCATAAAAATTATTAAAGCCATCTCTAAAAATCGTCTTGTCATTTTAGTAACCCACGAACAAAATCTAGCTTCCTTTTACGCCGACCGTATCATAAGAATCTCCGACGGAAAAGTAATCTCAGATGAAGAAAACACCTCTGACCATGACCTAGACTATGAATTAGATAACTGCTTTTATTTAAAAGATTTTAAACATCAAAATACTTTTAAAGAAGATAATACCAGTATTTCTCTTTATCAAAATGAACAAGAACCAATCTCCTTACAAATGGTGGTAAAAAATGGAAACATCTATATCAAAAGTAATACCAATATAAAAGTAGAAGTTGTTGATGAAACAAGAGATATTGAATTTATCGATAAACATTATCAAAAAATAGCCAAAAATAAATTAGAAGAATATCAATTTGATTTCTCTAAATTAGAAGGCTCTACCAAGAAAAAAAGATATGCTTCTATTATGAATCCTATCTCTTCAATAAAAACTGGTTTTTTAAAAGTATTAGATTATCCTATCTTAAAGAAAATTCTTTTATTAGGTTTCTTCTTAGCTGGAATGTTTATTATGTATTCAACAAGTAGTATAGCTGCGACTTTAAAACTCCATAAAGAAGACTTTATTCAGATGGATAACCATTATTTAATTATTGAAAAGAATAAATTTAGCGAAGAAGAATATTTAGAATATCAAGCCCTAGAAGGCGTAGATGATTTAATTCCAGGAAATTCTCTCGTTAGTTTCCAATTTCCTTTTAATGATTATTATCAAGTATATGATTCAGGAAATGCTTCCTTATCTGGCTCTTTAGTAAATTTAAATAAAATTAGTAAAGAAGATTTAATCATGGGAACGATGCCAGAAAATAATCATGAAATCGTTATCGACGCACTTGTCGCCAAAAGAATGATGAATGATTCAGATAATTATCAAATGGCTGGAATTATCAAAACGGAAGACTTCTTAAATAGAAAAGTAATGCTTCCTAACTTAGGAGAATTTAAAATTACAGGAATTACCGACCAAACAAAACCAAATATCTATGCTGATGAATCAATCCTTTTACCAATCGTTTTAAATAACACGGAAAATATTAAAGATAGTCTAGATGGTTCAAACACACCAAATCTAACCGCATACTCCCTATATCAAGATAAAATCACCATCAAAAAAGGAAGAGCCCCTCAAAATGATAATGAAATTATTGTAAATATCCAAAATGAAGAAAATATGCCTTTAAATAAAGAAATAAAAATATCGGATAAAGAAAAAAGAGTAGTCGTAGGCTATTATACCAGTGCTGATGCTTATCAAGATTATTTCACAACCGATAATGCTATTCTAAAAAAATACTTAACCAAAACCAAATACCTAGCCATATATCCATCTAATGAAGAAAAAGTATTAAGTACTTTAAAAGAAAAGAAACTAAACGTTTATAATAGTTATCAAAAAAGTTTAGAAGAGTATCAAGAGCAAAAA
>CAKPBH010000025.1 GCA_934140355.1 uncultured Bacilli bacterium
CTGAATTTTAGCTCTCTCACAAAGTTCATTTATCATTAGTTTTTGGTTCCACCAACACTACTTGACAAAGAACCAAAGAAAAAGAGTAACAAAGTTACTCCATAAATTCTTCTTCTAGAACTTCTGATGGTTCTTCATCATAAAATTCTTTTTCTAGGGTATAACCAATATCCATATATTCTTTAGCGCCTGTTCCTGCTGGGATTAATTTACCAATGATAACATTTTCTTTTAATCCATGTAACTTGTCAACGCTTCCTTTTACTGCTGCTTCAGTTAAAATTCTAGTTGTTTCTTGGAAGGATGCTGATGATAAGAAGGAATCAGTTTGTAATGCTGCTTTGGTAATTCCAAGTAAGATTGGTTGCCCAATGGCTGGTTTCTTTCCTTGAATGATAACGTCCCTGTTTCCATTAGTAAAGTCTGAGATTGATACTACAGTACTAGGTACAAAGTTTGTATCTCCGGCATCCATTACACGGATTAGGGAAATCATTCTTTTTGCGATTAACTCAACGTGTTTATCATTAATATCAACACCTTGCGAACGATATACTTTTTGTACTTCTTTTAAGATATATTGTTGTACAGTATTAGGGTCAGTTACGGCTAATAATTCTTTTGGAGAGACACTCCCTTCTGTTAATTGGTCTCCTGCATTTACTTTATCGCCTTTTTCAACTCTAATTTTTGCACCATACATTGTTAAGTGTTCTCTTACTTCTTTATCGTTCTTAACGTAAATCTTGAATCTTCCGTTAACATCTTCAATTTTTTGAACAGTTCCATCAATTTCAGAGATTGTTGCTTTTCCTTTTGGAATACGTGCTTCAAATAACTCTTCAACACGAGGAAGACCTTGTGTAATATCGGTTCCTGCAACTCCACCTGTGTGGAATGTTCTCATGGTTAACTGTGTACCTGGTTCACCGATAGATTGTGCTCCCATGATACCAACAGCTTCTCCAATTTCAACTAAGTTACCTGTCGCTAAGTTTCTACCATAACATTTTTGACATACACCGTGTGGTGTGCGGCAGGTTAAAATGGTACGAATTTCAACAGCTTTAATACCAGCTTTGATAATTTTATCTGCGATTGCTTCTGTGATGTAAGTATCTTTTTCACAGATAACTTCTTTTGTTTCTGGATTTACTACTTTTTTACTGGTAAATCTTCCTAGGATTCTATCATATAATGGTTCAATAATACCATCTTTATCATCCATGAAGGCTTCTACTAATGAACCTTGTGTTGTTCCACAATCTTCTTCTCTTACAATCATATCTTGAGCAACATCTACTAAACGTCTAGTCATATATCCAGAGTCTGCTGTTTTTAACGCTGTATCGGCACTACCTTTACGAGCACCATGTGTTGATAAGAAGAATTCTGATACGGATAATCCATCATTAAATGATGAAAGAATAGGAATTTCAACTGGGTCACCATTAGGTTTTGCCATGATACCACGCATACCTGCTAATTGAACGAAGTTAGAAATAGATCCACGTGCTTTAGAATTCATCATGATGAAGATTGGGTTATCTTCATATTCTTTTGCATTTGCGTACTCACTTAACTCTTTTTCAATATCTTTTTTCGCTTTATTCCATACTTCAATTACTAAATCTAATCTTTCTTTATCGGTAATTAAACCTCTTTGGAATTGTTTGTTAATTTTCTTAACTTCTTTATTGCTTTCTTCTACGATTTTTTCTTTGTTTTTACTTGTTACAATATCAGAATAAGCAATAGTAATTCCTGAATAAGTTGAGTATTTAAATCCTTGGTCTTTTAATTTATCTAGGAAAATTGAAGTTTCAGTTGTACGATAACGTTTAAACATTTGCGCGATGATTTTCTCTAGAGCACCTTTATTGAAAGGTTTTGCTCTTTTCATATTTTTAATTTCTTCTTTGATATCTTTACCATAATCAATAAAATATCTTGCTGGTGTTACACCTTCGATATTTTCAGAAGTTGGTTCATTCAAATATGGGAATGAATCTGGTAGGATTTCATTGAAGATTATTTTTCCTGGAGTTGTTACTAAATATTTATTTTTATAAGTATCTAAGAATACTTTATGTTTGAATGAATTGACTGGAATCGCAATTCTTGTATGAAGGTTAATTTCTCTTCTTTGATATGCCATTAGCGCTTCATTGGTATTTTTAAATATTCTTCCTTCTCCTGGTTGCTCATCTTTTTCCATTGTAATATAGTAGTTACCTAAAATCATATCCTGTGAAGGTGTTACGATTGGGGAACCATCTTTTGGACTTAAGATGTTATTGGCACCTAACATTAAGATTCTTGCTTCTGCTTTTGCTTCTTCTGATAGTGGCACGTGAACAGCCATCTGGTCACCATCAAAGTCGGCGTTAAATCCAGTTGTTACTAATGGGTGCAAACGAATTGCTTTACCCGAAATTAGTTTTGGTTCGAAGGCTTGAATACCAAGTCTATGTAGTGTTGGTGCACGGTTTAGCATTACTGGATGTTCTTTGATTACTTCTTCTACAACATCCCAGACTTTTTCGTCTTTATTTTCAATCATTTTCTTAGCCGCTTTAATGTTGTTGGCTAATTCTTTATTCACAAGTCCATTAATGACATGTGGTTTGAATAATTCTAGAGCCATATCTTTTGGAATACCACATTGATACATCTTTAAGTCTGGTCCTACAACAATTACGGAACGTCCAGAATAGTCAACACGTTTTCCTAATAAATTTTGACGGAAACGTCCTTGTTTTCCTTTTAACATGCTAGATAATGATTTTAATGCTCTGTTTCCAGCTCCAGTTACACTTCTACCACGACGTCCATTATCAAATAAGGCATCTACTGCTTCTTGTAACATACGTTTTTCATTTTGAATAATGATAGAAGGAGCTCCTAATTCAATTAATTTCTTTAAACGATTATTACGATTAATAACACGACGATATAAATCATTTAAGTCAGAAGTAGCAAATCTTCCACCATCTAATTGAATCATTGGACGAAGTTCTGGTGGAATAACAGGAAGTGCCTCTAGAATCATCCATTCTGGTTTATTTCCTGATGTTGCAAAGGCATTTAAAACATCTAATCTTTTTACAAGACGAATTCTTCTTTGTCCTGTTGCATTTTCTAATTCTTTTTGTAATTCTTCTAATTCTTTATTGATATCTACTTCACTTAACAGTTGTTTAATTGCAGCGGCACCCATTCCTACTTTGAAGGTATTTCCATACTTTTCATAGTAAACACGGTATTCTTTATCGGATAGAGTTTGTTTCTTTACTAGAGTTGTTGCTCCTGGGTCTAAAACAACATAAGATACGAAATAAATAACTTCCTCCAAATCTCTTGGAGACATATCAAGAGTAAGTCCAATGTAAGAAGGGATACCTTTTACATACCAAATGTGACTTACTGGAGTTGCTAATTCGATGTGTCCCATTCTTTCACGTCTTACTTTTGATTTTGTTACTTCTACACCACATCTATCACAAACTATACCTTTATATCTTAATCTCTTGTATTTTCCACAATTACATTCATAGTCCCTTGTTGGTCCAAATATTTTTTCGCAGAATAGTCCATCTCTTTCTGGTTTTAATGTTCTATAATTGATCGTTTCTGGTTTTTTTACTTCTCCATAAGACCAATCACGGATGGTTTCAGGAGAGGCTATTCCAATTTTTAAAGCTTTAAAATTATTTGCTTCTACCATTAGAACTCACCTCCTATTTTTTCATCTAAATTATCTTCGTCAAAGTCTGTTTCAACTTCTTCTAATTCTTCGTAATCTTCATCCTCATTATTCTCTTCTTCTTCAAAACTTTCCTCTTCGTCTTCCACGTCTTCAAACGCATCTTCTAAGGAATCTTCTGACTCAAATTCATTTTCTGGTGAAGGAATATTCTTATTATCTCTTACTTCTTCAATAGAAGGTGTGTCATCTTCTTCCTCATCTTCAGTCATTTCTAATTCTTTGAATCCTACAACTTCATCGTTGTTGTCAATAACAGAAATATTTAATCCTAATGCTTGGAATTCTTTTATTAATACTCTAAATGCCTCTGGAATTCCTGGATTTGGTAGTGGTGTTCCTTTTACGATAGATTCATATACTTTAACACGACCAACTACATCGTCTGATTTATAAGTTAAAATTTCTTGTAAGACATGGGATGCTCCGTATGCTTCTAGAGCCCAGATTTCCATTTCTCCAAAACGTTGTCCACCAAATTGAGCTTTACCACCTAGTGGTTGTTGTGTTACTAATGAGTAAGGTCCTGTTGATCTTGCATGTAATTTATCATCAACCATGTGATGTAATTTTACGAAATACATGACACCTACACTGATTCTGTGATCGAATGGTTCTCCAGTTCTACCATCATATAAAACAGTCTTTCCATCTTCATCCATACCTGCTTCTTTCATCATAGCTTTTACATCTTCCGTACTAGCACCATCTAATACTGGTGTTGCGACATGGACACCTAATTTTTTACAAGCCATTCCCATATGTAGTTCAAGGATTTGTCCGATATTCATACGAGATGGAACACCTTGTGGATTTAACATGATATCAATTGGAGTACCATCTGGTAAGTAAGGCATATCTTCTGATGGCAAGATTAAGGAAATAACACCTTTGTTACCATGTCGTCCAGACATTTTATCTCCAACTTGGATTTTACGTTTTTGAATAATATATACTCTAACTACTTTACTTACACCACTTGGTAAGTCTTCGTTATCTTCTTTTGTATAAACTTTAACATCGTGAACAATTCCTTCGCCTCCGTGTGGAACTGTAAGGGATGAATTTCTTACTTCTCTAGTCTTTTCGCCAAAGATAGCATGTAATAGTTTTTCTTCACTTGTTAAATCAGCCATTCCTTTAGGGGTTACTTTACCAACTAGAATGTCTCCTTCTTTTACTTCTGTACCAATTTTGATGATACCATTTTCATCAAGATTTTTTCTAGCATCTTCACTTACATTTGGAATATCTCTAGTGATTTCTTCTGGTCCTAATTTTGTATCACGACATTGAGTTTCGTAGTCTTCGATGTGTAATGATGTATAAACATCTTCTTTGACTAATCTTTCATTCATGATAACGGCATCTTCAAAGTTATAACCATTGAATGTCATGAAGGCAATTGTCATATTTTTACCTAAGGCAAGTTCACCTTTATCTGTACTTGGTCCATCTGCGATGATTTGACCGCGTCTGATTTTATCGCCTTTTCTTACGATTGGACGATGGTTGGCTGTTTCACCTTGGTTAGAGCGTTCAAAAGTAGATAATTCATAAGTGTCTGTTCCTTTAGCATTTTTTACAATAATTTTCTTAGCGTCAACATAATCTACAATACCGTCAGCTTTAGAAACAACTACAGCACCACTATCACGAGCGGCCACATATTCTACACCAGTTCCAACGTATGGAGCTTCTGTTGTTAATAATGGTAATGCCTGACGTTGCATATTCGCTCCCATAAGAGCACGTGTTGCATCATCGTGTTCTAGGAATGGAATTAAACTTGTTGTAACAGATACAACTTGTTGTGGTGATACATCAATATAGTCTACTTGTTCTGCTGGAATAATTACATTCTCGCCATTAAATCTACCAGCAACAGTTGCATCAGTAATTTCCATATCATCATTTACATTTACAGTTGCTTGAGAAATATAAAAATCTTGTTCCTCATTTGCTGTTAAGTATTCTACTTTATCTGTTAATTTTTTATTTTCTACTTTACGATATGGTGTTTGAATAAATCCATATTCATCGATTTTTGCATAACTTGCTAAGGAAGTAATCAAACCAATGTTTTGTCCTTCTGGAGACTCGATTGGACAGATTCTACCATAGTGAGATGGATTAACATCACGAACTTCCATACCAGCACGATCTCTTGATAATCCACCTGGTCCTAATGCTGACAATCTTCTTTTATGGGTTAATTCGGCAATTGGATTAACTTGATCCATAAATTGTGATAATTGGCTAGAGCCAAAGAATTCTTTAATTACCGCAGTAACTGGTCTGATATTAATTAATGTCTTAGGGGTTACTGTCTCAATATCTTGAGTAGTCATTCTTTCTCTTACTACTCTTTCCATTCTAGATAATCCAATCTTTAATTGGTTTTGTAGTAATTCTCCTACTTGTCTTACACGTCTGTTTCCTAAATGGTCAATTTCATCATCATGTCCTACTCCGTCCAATAAGTTTAGGTAGTAAGAAATTGATGCATATACATCAGAAATCGTTAAAGTTCTTGTATCTAGTGTTTGATCATTTCCCATTAATTTTACTTTTTTATCTGGGAATTTTTCAGGATGAACGTATAATACTTGAACAATGTTGTGATTATCTAATTCTTCATTTACTTTTACTTCTTCTCTACCATAGCCATTTGCTAAAATTTCTTGTAGTTTAGGATAAACTTCTTTCGTGATTTTTGTTCCTTCAGTAAATATTGTTTCTCCATCTACAATAATATCTTGAGCTAAAGTATTATTAAGTAATCTATCTGTAATATTTAATCTTTTGTTAAATTTATAGCGACCAACTTTGGCTAAGTCGTAGCGGAAATTGTCAAAAAATCTTGTAATTAATTGGTTTTTTGATGAATCTAGCGTTGTTGGCTCTCCTGGTCTTAATTTTTCATAAATTTCAATTAAGGCTTCATCTGTATTTTTTGTTGTATCTTTTTCAATTGTATTTTTTAAATAAGCATTATTGTCAAATACAGATAAAATTTCTTCATCGCTAGAAAGTCCAAATGCTCTTAAAAGGGTCGTGATTGGTACTTTTCTAGTTCTATCAATTCTAACATAGATGACGTCTTTAGCATCCGTTTCGTACTCCAACCATGTTCCTCTTGTTGGAATAACTTTTGCTGCATATACAGGTTTCCCGTTTTTGTCTAATTCTTTAGAGTAATATACACTAGGTGATCTTACTAATTGAGAGACAATTACTCTTTCTGCACCGTTAATGATAAACGTTCCGCTATCGGTCATCAATGGCATATCACCTAAGAATATTTCTTGCTCTTTTACTTCACCAGTTTCGTTGTTAAATAATCTTGTTTGTACTTTTAAAGGAGATGCATAAGTAATTTGTCTGTCTTTGCATTCTTTTAAAGAGTATCTTGGTGTATCAAATTCATATTCACCAAACTCTAATGACAAACTTCCAGAAAAACTTTCGATTGGAAATAAATCTTCGAATACTTCTTTAATTCCTTCTTTTACGAACCATTGGTATGATTCCTTTTGAATTTGTAGTAAATTATCAAGTTCTAATGAATTTTTGATCATAGAGAAATTTCTTCTTTGTCTATAATCGCCGCTTTGCTTTAATTTATAAGCCATTATTTTTTCACCCCTATGCCTTTATTTTCTCGCTCTTCCACGTCAAAAAAAGATGCGTTTCCAATATATAATGTTAGCATCTCTCTTTCGAAAAGTCAATGGAAAAGTTTAATTAAATTAAACTTTTCGTTACAGTTCGGTTAAGGAAATAAAATGAATGTTGCAAATAAATTCTTATAAAAGATAAACTTGATGTTTTGAAAATATATCAATTAATTAAAAATATTGACTACATTTCAACTATTTTTGGCGCTTTTGAACTATTTTTTACGGAAATAACATTTTATTCCTTATTTTATCAGAATGAACTATAACAATTTTTCCACCAATTGTTGAAAACTTTTAATCCAAATCTTCCTCTATCCCTTCTCTTAATAACTTTAAAAATTCCTTAGCTAGTTTTTGACTCAATTCATCTTCAACATCTTCAATAATTGTGTCATTATTTTCTTTGATTAATTCAACTATTTTTATATTCTCCATATCTGGATTTTCATCTTCATCAACAGGGGCTAATAAACAATATTTTTTTTCACCTTTATCTATTATTTTTAATACTGTGTATTCCGTGTTATCTTCTAGTGTAATTATATCATATAACTCTATTTCTCTCATCTAGACTTTCCTTTCACTTGATTTTTGTTTACATCAGTTGCATTGTACCAACCTTCGACAGAAGCTCTTATCTCGTCTGGTGTTAACGCTCTACTTCCATCATATTTTGCAAGATGTTTTTCCTTATTAGCAGTTAAAATACATACTATATTACCTCCCTGTTCTAAAAAACTATTTATTTTTTGATTTGCTTCTGGATCATATGCATAAACTACTTTCATTCCTTGCTCATTTGTTTCAATTGCAACTCCAATAACAACTCTTTTTGCTTCGAATCCGTAATATGGAATTTGTGCTTCTTCGTACATATATGCTTTACTTGCAGTTTCAAATATGCTTCCACTTCCACTAATTGTTACTTCATCACCAATCTTAATATGAGAATCATAGTTTTGATTAGTTTGAATTTCTCTTTCCGCTGTAGTATTATCTAATTTCATTTGATTATCATCATTAAAATCCACTTGGATTGTCTGAGATTGATTATCTTCTACCAAAGAAATGTCCGCCTTGTTTTCAGTTTCAATAGTTTGATAATCTTTATTTTCGTCATCAGTTTGATAGTCTCTACTATTTGATAAATTACCATCACCTTGTTTTTCTAGTATTTGGGTTTTGTTTGAAAGCATTGTATCTATCGAATTATCTATATCACTGATTGTTTCCTTTTCTGTTTGATTTTCGGTTGAATTAGTTTCACCTAATATAGATATTGTATCTTTTGGTGTTTCAGCAGTTGATATTCCCTTATCATTTGATTTTGTTTGAAGTGTTTCGGCTTCAACTTTAGCTGAAGAAGGGATCTTCTTAATTTCTTTTATAGCAACTAGTCCAGCAGTTAAAAGCACTAAACTAACACCTAAAGTTGCAATATGCATTTTTATTTTTTTTGCCATATTTATTATCGATTTTCTAACACTTTTAATTTTTTTCTTTTTATTAGTATTTTCTTCATTATTTGATGTTAAAACATTTTCTTCTATTTCCTGATTTTCTGGTAATTCATTAGCTATTGTTTCTTCATTATCAACTGATTCCGTTGGAGAAACTATAGTCGTTCGCTGATCACTTTCTTTTGCCAATTCAGAGGTAGTTGTATTATCATTACGATTAGCTATAGGAGAATATTCTAAACCATGAGCTCTTGAAAGTATATCTTTAAATCTTTTATCAAAATGATCTAGATTTAAATTGTAAGAACTAGTTTCATTATCATTTGACTTAGAACTCATATCAACACTATTAGAATTTTGTTCTAGTGGAATTGCACCACCTTTATGTTTTATCTGATTTTCAATTAGTTCTCTTTGTTGGATAAGTTCTTGTAAATCATTATCTGTATTTGCATTTTTCATTTGATTACTTATTTCGACATATTTATCTTGTAATTCTTCCAAAGATAAATTTGCCATTGTAGTTTGAGACTCTTTTTGAGACTCATATTGTTTAGAAACATCTTTAGCATCATCTATTGTTGACGATTCGGAATTTTTTGGAAATTTCACAGATATAATTTTATCTATAGCATTCAATTCTGCTAAATTTTTTTGTCGTTCTTCACTATTGCTTAGTGAATTTTCCATTTGTATCAAAGCTGCACGCCTATCTTTTAATTCATCTAATGATAAATTTTTATACTTTAATAAATACTCATCAGTAATTTTTCTATCTGAATCTCCTTCTACTTTTAAATTATATACAACTTCTTCGTCACTTAATTGTTCTTCTTTGTCAAAGTAGTAATCCTCATCGCTTTCTTTTGGGTGTTCATCTATGTTACCAACAACTTTGTCAATAGTTTCTTCATTAGAAACGGTTGAAGCAGATGCTGTTTTCATAACCTCCATACTTCTCATAAGGCTTTTAGGGATAAACTTTGTATTTCTATCAATTTCATTTTGAAGAAAAATTTTATCTTTTTCAATCTCTTTGCTATCTTGTTCGTCTCTAGCAATAATATTTTCAATTTCAGATAATCTTTCTTTATCATTTACAATGATTTCATAACAATTAATAATTTGGCGATTTCTTAACAATTTTACTTTTTCTTTTCTAATATATTTCTTTAGAGAAGTTAATTTTTTGATATATTCATCATTAGAAAGAGTATTTTTTGCTCTTTCTAATTCTTCAAATTCTTCTTCTAAATGTTTTAATTCTTTTTGATTTTTTAATATCTCATTTTGATAATCTTCAATTTTTGTGGTCTTTTCTTCTTCAAAAACGGGGGAATTATCTTTATTTTCAGATTCAAAATCAGTTTTTAAAAATGTTTCTTGTAATTCTTTTGGTAAGGCCCCAAGGTTTTGATTTAGTAACTCTTGTAGCCTTTTTAGGTCGGTTTCTACTTCTTTTTGTTCCTCTGTGCTATGAATTTGATATTTTTCTAGTTCCTCTATAGTTTTCTGGTAGTTTTTAACCATATTATATGCTCTGATAGTGCTTTCTAAATTGTCTTTTTGCACTTGAAGCCTGTTTTGATAATCCATTGCTTTATTTTCTTCTTTTTCCAAAGAAACATCATGTGCGTATTTCATTTTTTCTTTTTCTGTTTCTAACTCATTTAAAACATATTTTATCCTTTCCAAATTTTTTTCTGTTTCTGCTAGCTCTTCTTGGTACTTTTCTAATAATTTGTCTGTATTCATACAATTCACCTCTTGATAAGATTTTAACATAAAGTTTAATTTTATTCAATTATTCTTGTTTAATTTACATTAACTTTTATTTAATGTCAAAAAAAGAATCGGTCCCCCGATTCATCCATAAAATTATTATTGTAATTCTACTGAAGCTCCAGCTTCTTCTAATTGAGCTTTTAATGCGTCTGCTTCTTCTTTTGCTACGCCTTCTTTAATTGCTCCACCATTGTCAGCGATTTCTTTTGCTTCTTTTAATCCTAAACCAGTTACTTCTTTAATAATTTTGATTACTGGTAATTTGTTTGCTCCTGCTGATGTTAATACAACATTAACTTTAGAAGGACCAGTTTCTTCAGCTGCTGCAGCTGGTGCTGCTGCTACTGCTACTGCACTTGGATCTACTCCTAATTCCTCCTTCATTGCGTCTACTAATTCTTTGATTTCAAGAATTGTCATTTCTTTTAATGAACTAATAAATTCATCTTTTGTTAATTTTGCCATTATAAATTCCTCCTTATATTTTTATTTTTAATTTTCTTCTTTTTCTTTTGAATATAAATCTAGACAGATAGATAAGTCTCTTACTGTACCCATTAATCCACCTGCTAACATTGTCAATAATCCTTCTCTTGATGGGATTGCTGCATAAGAATTTAATTCTTCTACATTTACAACTTTTCCTTCTACTACTCCAGCCTTTAATTCTAGTGCTTCATGCTTTTTTGCAAATTCGCTAATAATTTTTACTGGAGCAAGTTCATCACTCGAGAATGAAATTGCTGTTGGTCCTTCTAGATAACTATCTAGTTCTAAACCGCTATCTGCAATCGCTCTTTTTGCTAAAGTATTTTTATATACTTTATAGTCAGATCCTGATTCTCTTAAACTTCTTCTTAATTCAGTTACTTCTGATACTTTTAAGCCACGAGGGTCAAATAAAACGATTGACTTTGCATTGGCGAATTTTTCTTTGATTTCGTCAATAACAACTTGTTTTTGTTCTAGGATTTTAGCATTTGCCATCTATAACAACTCCTTTCTGTTCTTTATGCCTAAAAAAATCTCTCAGAAAATACTTCCGAGAGATAAAAAGATTTATTTACTTTATTCCTCGGTAAGATTATTAAACACATCTTGTGTCCTTACTGTCTTGGGCATAAATTTCTGATTACGCGTTATATTATATAATACTTAAATTTATTTGTCAACACTTGTTAAATCGATTTTTACTCCAGGTCCCATTGTAGATGAGATAGAGATATTCTTCACATAATTTCCCTTAGCAGTTGATGGTTTTGATTTAAGTATTACATCGATAAATGCTTTTAAGTTTTCTACTAACTTTGCATCTTCGAAACTAGTTTTTCCGAAAATACCATGAACATTACCATAACTATCTGTTCTATAGTTTACTTTACCTTTTTGTGTTTCTTCTATTGCTTTTGCTACGTCTGTTGTAACTGTACCTGTTTTAGGGTTAGGCATTAATCCTTTTGGCCCTAATAATTTACCAATTTTACCTAATTGAGGCATCATTTCTGGAGTTGCAATGATAACATCAAAATCAAACCAGTTTTCTTTGGCAATTTTGTCAATCATATCAACGTCTCCTACATAGTTTGCGCCAGCAGATTGAGCGGCTTTCGCTTGATCTCCCTTTGCTAATACTAAGATTTTTTTTGTTTTACCTGTTCCATTTGGTAATACAACAGCGCCTCTTAATTGTTGATCAGCTTTTTTTACATCTAGGTTTAAGTTCATTGCTACTTCTAGTGTTTCATCAAATTTAGAATTTGATGTTTTCTTTACTAAAGCAACGGCTTCTTCTATAGAATAACTTTTGTTTTTATCAATTTGTTCTAAGTTTGCAACGTATCTCTTGCTCTTTTTCATTTTTTTACCTCCTTTGTGGTTCGTGCGGACTTTAATCCTTCCACTTGATAGGAATTAAATATCCTATTCTAGGAATTATTAATCTTTGATTTCGATTCCCATGTTACGAGCAGTTCCTTCTACAATTTTCATTGCAGATTCAATATCGTAAGCATTTAAATCTGGCATTTTAGTTTCAGCAACTTCTTTTAATTGGTCACGAGTAATTGTTGCAACAGTTTCTCCTTTTGTTGTTCCTTTTGCAACTTTAGCAACCTTTTTAAGTAAGAATGGTGCTGGTGGAGTTTTTAATACTAAGTCAAAACTTCTATCGTCATAAATAGTAATTTCAACTGGTAATACATCTCCCATTTTGTCTTTTGATAAGTCATTAAATTTTGTACAAAATTCTTGTAAGTTAATTCCTGCAGGTCCTAATACTGTTCCAACTGGTGGAGCAGGTGTAGCGCGTCCAGCAGGGATTTGTAATTTAATTTTCTTCGTAATTTCTTTTGCCACGAAAAACACCTCCTAATTAAATTTGTTATTTTTTCGCGAGTGGTTCAAACGGGTGGAAAAGTTAGATTTGGTAATTGTCCGCCCTCTTCTTTTTACTTTTCTCTCCTTCCACTTATTAAACCTAATACTTGCTGCGGTTATAATCATAACATACTTTTTTTTCATTTTCAACTATTATTTGCTTTTATTTCAGTAAATACACGCCTTTTTACTAGTCTATGCTAGAGATGTCAGCTAAATCTACTTCTACTTTTGTTGCTTGACCGAATAAATCAACATTTACGTTTAATTTTTGGGTTTTCATATCAACATTTTCAATAGTACCTTCCATATCTTTGAATGGTCCTTCTAAAATGCGTACTTTTTTACCTGGCTCTAATTCTTTAGAAGCATCAATTCTACTTAATCCCATTTTACCTAGAATATCGTCAACTTCGTTTGGAAGTAATGGAATTGGTTTTGCTCCTTTTCCTGATGAACCAATAAACCCAGTTACACCTTGTGTATTTCTTACGATATACCATGCTTCGTCTGACATTACCATTTCTACTAGAACATAGCCTGGTAACATTTTTTTGACTTTTTCTTTTTTGACACCATCTTTTACTTCGACAATTTTTTGTTCAGGAACAACAACGCGATAAATGTTTTTGTGAAGTTCCATAGAATTAATCATCATTTCTAGTTTTTCTTTTACTTTATATTCATAGCCAGTTACAGTTGTTACAACATACCATTCTTTTTTCATTATGCATTCACACTCCTTAATAGAGATACTAATAGGTCAATTACGTAGAAATATGCTCCTAATGCTACCATAAATCCAACGGTTGTTAGAGAGTACTTCACTAAATCTTTTCCATTAGTCCAACGAATACGACTAATTTCTTTTTTTACTCCTTTGAAGTAAGTTTTGATTCCATTGATTATTTTTTTCATTTTCTTTCTCCTTCTTCTTTCTCCTTCATTTGTATTTGACTAAAATAAAAACACCTTCGTGTTGGTATAAATATAGCACTTGTATTTGGTTTTGTCAATTCATCTATCTTAAATTTAGTAGAAAAATGGTTACAGTTTAGTCAGATAAAATAAGGAATAAATGTTATTTCCAAAAAAACATTTCAAAAAGTAGCAAAAAAATCGAAAGATAGTCAAAAAATTTATATTTTCAATTCATGGATAAATATCAAATTTACTTTTTGTTTATAAGGGTTTATCTACAAAATTCATTTCTTTGATTGAACTATAATAGAAAAATACTTTATTATTTTTTCTCTATATATAAGGATAAGAGATAGATAAGTATTATTTTTCTTATATTGGTAATAATATTATCAATCTTGTTAATATTTTGTTCTACTTATTTTTGATAAGAAAAAGTATGTTTATAATGATTTTATTGATTTAGGAGTTGATAGTATGGAGTTTGGTGAGAAAGTTAAGCTGCTTCGACGGAAACATGATTTGTCCCAAGATAGTCTAGCCACAATTTTAAAAATTAATCGTAATTGTTTATCTAGAATAGAAACAGGAAAGTCTGAACCTTCTTTAACTGTCATTCGAGATATTGCAGAATATTTTAAAGTTGATGTTGCTAGTTTAATGGATGTGAATGTTGAAAAATTAGATACTAAGGATAAAATTAAAAGAATTATTGATGGTTGTCAGTATCTTATGGATAATGATTTAGACTTTCTTATTCGTGTAATTTCTGTAATGAGAGAAGAATATGTAAAACATGGTGAAAGTGAGGAGAAGTAAAATTTTGTTTCTATATTTACGATAATATTTGTTGGCAATACAAGATGTATTGTTTTTTTTTATGTTTTTGATTATAATCTTTTATAGAAAGAGGGAAATATATGGAAATTAGTAAGAATTGGCAAGAATATTCGTGTCTTGCTAGTGGAGATGGGGAGAAAATTGAAAAGTGGGGGAATGTGATTTTAAGAAGACCTGATCCACAAATTATTTGGAAGAAATCAAATGATCGTATCTGGAATAAATGGGATGGATGGTATCACAGAAGTAATAAAGGAGGAGGAAATTGGGAATTTAAGAAAACTCTTCCTTCGGAATGGAAAATTCATTACCGTGATTTGACTTTTAAGGTGAGTCCTACTAATTTTAAACATACTGGTATTTTTCCTGAGCAAGCTGTAAATTGGGACTATGTTATGGATAAAATCAACAAAGCAAATAGAGAAGAATTTAGAGTTTTGAATCTTTTTGCTTATACCGGGTGCGCAACGATGGCAGCATCATTTGCAGGAGCTAGTGAGGTAGTTCATGTTGATGCTTCAAAAGGGATGATTGAATGGGCTAAGGAGAATATGCATTTGTGTGGACTTGATGATCATAAAATTCGTTTTATTGTAGATGATGTAATTAAATTTTTGGAAAGAGAAAAGAGAAGAGGCAGAACATATCATGGAATTATTATGGATCCTCCTAGTTATGGAAGAGGGCCAAAAGGGGAAGTATGGAGACTAGAGGATAATTTACAAGAATTACTGGATAAGGTTAAAGAAGTCTTAGATGATCATTTTTCATTTCTACTGATTAATTCTTATACAACAGGTGTTTCTCCAACTTCTTTAGAAAATATTTTAAAGACTACTTTTCCAGATGCAAATATTGATACGGGAGAAATAGGATTACCAATTGTTGAAAATGATTTGGTACTTCCTTGTGGAATATATGGAAGAATTACAAAAGATTAAGATTATTTATGAGGATAATCATTTGTTAGTTGTGGAAAAACCTATCAATGTTCCAGTATGTGCAGATAGTTCTTATGATGATGATTTACTTAGTATGTTAAAGCGATATTTAAAAGAAAAATATCATAAACCTGGGAATGTTTATTTGGGGCTTGTCCATCGTTTGGATCGACCTGTCTCGGGAGTGATGGTTTTTGCGAAAACAAGTAAGGCTGCTAGTCGGCTAGGAAAACAGGTTAGTGAACATATTTTAAAGAAAGAGTATTTGGCGGTTGTAGAGGGATGTATTCCTCTTGAGGGAGAATTTTTTG
Source organism: uncultured Bacilli bacterium (assembly GCA_934140355.1). GTDB lineage: Bacteria > Bacillota_I > Bacilli_A > RF39 > UBA660 > RUG11198. Next base: position 16,084 of record CAKPBH010000025.1, read on the forward strand.
ATTATTTAAGAAAAGATGAGAAGAAAAATATTTCTTATGTTACGGATAAAAATCATGGAAAAGAAGCTAGGCTTTATTATAAAAGATTAGATTACAAAAATAATTTTAGTTTAGTGGAAATTCATTTGGAAACTGGACGTAGTCATCAGATTCGTGTACAATTTTCTTCAAGGGGATTTCCTCTAGTTGGAGATGCAAAGTATAATAAACATCATGACGGAAAGACAAATGTTGCTTTATATGCAAAGAAACTTTCTTTTTATCATCCTGTTACAAAGGAAAAAATGAAATTTGAAGGAGAAATGCCAAAAAGATACCCATTTTCTTTATTTTAGGGTATTTTTTTATTTGAGAAAATACTTACTAAGATTCATACTTTTTATATAGATTAATGATAGTAAAGAGTAATTTTTTATTATTTTATGTTATACTCTAATTAAGATACATAAAAATTTATTTTCTACTTGACTCTCCCGTTTACTGGAGTGATAAATTTATCACGAAAGGGAGTGAAAACATGAGTTGTTCTAGTTGTAAGTATTTAAAAGAAAATAATAAAAAAGATGGTTGTGTATCTGGAGCATGTTACTTTTGTTCTAAAAGCAATTGCTATGTGAATGGGGCAAATAATAAATGTAGTCATTTTCAAAAGTCTTACCGTAGTGGTTATATTTGTGATAAAATTTTTTCAGATGGAGAAAAATACTATGATGATAGCAAAGGAAATGGTTTTTATTTGTTTATTCTAATGATTATGTTGTTGTTGGCGGTATTATTTAATTGATAGTAGGGAGGCTGGAGATAGATATTATGTATAAAATAGGAGAACTTTCAAAAATAGTTGATATCCCTATTAAGACTTTAAGATACTATGACGAAGTTGGAATATTAACTCCAGCTTTAATTGATAAATTTACCGGATATCGCTACTATGATGATGAGAGTATACTTAATGTTGAAATGATTAAATCTTTAAAATCTGTTAACTTTACTTTACAAGAAATTAAAGAATATATGTTAAATCAAGATGAAAAATTATTTTTGGATAAACAAGAAGAAATTAGGAATGAAATTCGTTTTTTAGAGGAAAGGTACAAGAAATTATCATTGATGATAAAGAAAGAAAAAAATGAAAAGGTGAAGGTAAGAAGTCTTTTACCAAAGAATCTAGATACAAATGAAGAAAGGATTGTGAGACGTCATTATGAAAGAAAAAAATTTAGAGACTATTTATAAAGAAAAAAGGAATGTAATAATTGAAGGGAAAATGTCTGTTGGAAAGACGAATAATTTAGGATTTTCATTTGTTGATCAAATGATTAATGATGAAAATAATTTGCTAATTTTAGATTCTAGAGAAGAATACTTAACTCGATTTTATTCTAAATTAAAAAAAGAAGGATATGAGATATTGATTCTTAATTTTAATGATTTTTCCTTGAGTGATGGGTGGAATTTATTTGATTACCCTTATGAACTATACCAATCTAAAGATATTGATAAAGCAACACTATGCTTGGAGAAAATTGCCGAAGAAGTATTTTATGAAAATAATAATGAAGATTCTTTTTGGATAAATTCTGCTAGGGATTTTTTTGTAGGGTGCTGTTTGGCATTATTCGAGGATGGTAAAAGTGAAGAAATTAATCTTAATAGTATTATTTCATTTTTGAGCGAAGCTGAAGAAAATTCAAATTATATAGAAGAATATTTTAGAGCCAAAAATGCAACAGATGTAGCGTATGCCTGTGCTTCGGGAACTGTATTTTCACCAATAGAAACGAAAGGAGGAATCATTTCAACAGCAAAGCAAAGATTAACCCCAATTATAAGTAAGAAAGGGTTGATGCAATTACTTAGCCAAACAACGTTTTCTTTTAAAAAAATACTTCATAAAAAAATGGCCTTTTTTCTTATTAATTCTGAAGAGGAATCGACATTGAGTTCATTAGTTTCTATTTTTATTCAAGAAATTTATATGATGTTATCTAAAAATAGACAAGAAAAAGAATTTGACTTTGTTTTAGATAATTTTGACACAATTGATAATATTAGTAATCTAAAGGGAATTCTTAGTTCGTGTATTTCAAAGAATATTAAATTTTATTTAATGACAAGAGATAGAAATTTATTAGAGAATAAGTATTCTTCTTATATTAATCAATTAACAAATAATATTTCTATTTGCTCTAAAGAAATTACAATGAATATCGATGATGAGTATATTAAAATAGAAAATATACTTTCTAAAAACGATTTTCAAAGTAAAGGAAATATTTTGTATCCTACTAGAAATCAAAACGAAATTAAAGTATTTAATTTAAAAAGATTTATGCTTTTAAATTTTCAGAGTGATAATGAAAAATATAAAAATTATACTCTTGAGGAGGCAGACTATGAGAAGTATAAGGAGGTAGTGGGTGAAAATAATTCCCTAAGTCCTCAAGGAATCGCCGTTAAAGAAGGAACAGCAAAATTCTATATTGTTAAAGAGACGGATAAAATTGTTGATTCTTTCGTTATATTTTTAGATAGTGATAACTGGATTACTTTAGATTTAAAAAAGTTTATTGATGTTATCTATACCAGTTTTATTTTTAATGGGTTGAGTAATTTAGGTTATCGTAGTCTTTCTTGCTTTTTACCAATTGAAAATGAAAGTATTTTCAATGCAATTCATGATAACTTTGATGTGATTAAAGTTGAAAATTATAAGCAAGGAATGTTTAATTATAAAAAAGTTACTATTGGAATTTAAAAAATAAGAGTAGTTTCTGTTTGAAATTACTCTTATTTGCTTTCTAATATTTTTAGGCTATTTACAATAATTTGATATTGGTCAAATCTTTTTTCAACACGGCCTAGAAGGCGGATGATATCTTTTTTCTTAATATGATTATATTGTTTATATGTTTTAGGAAACATGGTTAAAGAGATTTGTCCATATTC
>CAKPBH010000026.1 GCA_934140355.1 uncultured Bacilli bacterium
CATATAAAATACCTCTATTTCTCATAAAGATATTTTATCATTTTTTATTCAAACGCACAATTTATGATTTTATCCTGCAATTTTTGTTAAACCTTTTTTAAAATGATACCAAGAAATTTTATTAAAATGATACTTAACTAGTATATAATATACATTCGAAAGGATGTGTTTTATTTTGAAAAAAGATAAACAAAAAGCTTTAAATTTATTAAAGCAAAAAATTAATGGTGAAATTAAAATCACCTATCAAGAAATTGCAGATAAAAGTAATTACTCTCTGCCACAAATAAAAAGGCTATCAAAAGAAATTGAAAAAAAGGATATTGATGACCTGCTCGTTCATGGACTAACAGGTAGAAATTCAAATAATTCGGCTCCCGACCAAGAGATTGAATATATTAAGAATTTCAAGAATCAATATCCAGTTATTAGTATAGCACAATTTATGGATATTTATCATGAAGATATTATTTGGAAGAAAGAAATGCAAGAGGATGTTAAAAAATATAATTTGAAAGTTAGAAGCAAATCATTCTTTCAACAATTATATAAAAAAGAAGGATGGAAATTATAAAACATAAGTGTTTTGATAATAAGAAGGATAATCATCCATTACGTGATCCAATGCCAAGACGTGATATGTTAATTATGACAGATGGTACTCTTCATGATTGGTTTGGTAATGGTATTAAATTCTCATTACATATGACTTTAGATGACGCAACTGGAGAAATATTATCTGGTTGATTTACTCCTGCCGAAACTCAATTAGGTATTGTTATGCTTTTAAAATAATGTTTATAAAACATGGTATTCCTCAAGTAATATACGGCGATAGAACTAGCATTTTATGAAATCAAGCAGATGGCGAATTAACTCAAGTAGGTAGAATGCTTGAAGAACTTGGTATTGAACTTATCTATGCAAATTCAAGTGAAGCTAAAGGTAAAATAGAAAAAATGAATTATAAAATTCAGAATAGATTATTAAATGACATAAAAAGATTTAATATTAAAACATATAAAGAACTAAATGAATGGTTTAATAATACTTATATAGACTACATTAATAAAAAATTTTCATACAAACCTAAAGAGGAAGAAACAGAATTTATTTCTTTGGGAAATACTGATTTAACAAAAATAATATGTATTAAAGAAAAAAGAATAATTCTTAATGGTAATATGATATCTTATAAAAACAATTATTATATTCCTATCACTGATGAAGGATGTGATTATATATTTTATAAGGGTACCAAATTTGAAGTATGACAAGATGTATTTGATACTGAATTTATAAGAATATGTAAAGATAAAAAAGTATATAATACACGAAAAGTAGAAGGTCACAGAAAAGATCCAATCAAAAAGGAACAAAAAAGAATTCAAGATCAAAAAGAACTTGAAAAACTATTTAGAGAAAGAGATGAAAGATTAAAAGCAAGGGTGCGAAACGAAGTTGAGTTCATTTTAACCCTTGCTTTTTAGAATTCATCAATTACAATTTTTTCATCAACAAAGGTAAACTTTGTTGCTTATCTGCTTAATAATAAAAAGTATCATTTCTAAAAAATCTTAACAGAATATTATGTTAATTAACAGGATAAAATGTTACAGTTCAGTTAAGAAAATGAATTTTGCAGATAAGTCTTTATAAACAAAAAGTAAGTTTGATATTTTAGAAATATATCCATCAATTGAAAATATAAATTTTTTGACTATCTTTCGATTTTTTTGCTACTTTTAGACTATTTTTTTACAAAAATAACATTTTATTCCTTATTTTATCTGACTGAACTGTAACATTCAAATTCATTATTTCTACTTCTTGAAATTTCAAACTCAAACTCGCCAAATTCACTTTTAAGAGTTTTCTTATTGTAACCATTTTTATAATATTTTTCTTGGCTGTTTTATCATACTTTGAATATTCCACAGTTTCCAGCATTCATCATTTGTTGTTACAAAACATCTTTAAATAAATCTTTTAAAACAGAAGATAAATATTGTATCGAATTTAATTCATATTTTTCTTGTAATAATTCTAATATTTATGTACCTTTATTTTTTCCTCCAATATTCTTGTGACACAATTAAAACCTTCTTTCTTTGTTTTTTTTGTTTAAATTTATTTTATTAAAAAGGGTTAATGTATCACTTTTTTAATGCAATAACATAGTGAATTTTTTTCTTAATGCCTACTATACCCACTAAATATTATAGAACCAATTATTTTAAGGTTTACTGCTTTAGAGATAATTATGTTTTTCATCAGTAACATCACCTTGATTTAATCGTTTTGATGTATCTTTTTTTATTTATATTTATTTTTTCTTACGAAATTAAAATAAGATGTGTCCCATTTCTAATATCAGTATTATATAATAAAATATCTGATGAATATTTTTGATTACTTCTTGCATTGTATAGCTTATTTGTACTTGAAATAGGAAAATTCCCAAAAGATAATTCATTGACTGCTTTGTTCAATAGACCAATTATATTTCCTATTTTTTTCATAATAGGTAAATAAACGTCATATATTGCATCAATCTCTGGAACTATTAATCTTACTAAAACCTTGTCATCCATTTAAGAAATCACCTAATCCTTTTTCTTCATTATTTTTATCAAGATTATCTCCCATTACTTTTAATATTTGATAATTACCATTTTCTATTACATATGCAATATCATTTTTATCTGTTTCTTCCTCTACTTTATCTATTTGAAATATATCCTGTGATTCAATATCTTCCCCAACCCATATTCCACAAGAAAAGTCTAGTTTATTGTACCAATTATAAGAGCTAATGTTTTTAAAACTACGAACATCATCAACTAAAATAAAATAACTGTTTGAAAAATTGTTAATATTTTCCATAATATAATTAAACTTTTGAATTTCTTGATCAGTTAGAGTATTTGTGATATTTCCTACTCCAATCAGAAAATATAAATTTATTTTATTATTATCTATATCCTCTTTATCCTCTTTTGCTATATCATCAAAAACTTCGCTAAATCCACCTTGATAAAATAATGCATTCCCTTCAAAATCTATTGAATTAGCTAAATCAATAATTGTAAAGTTAATATTTAAAATTTCATCTAGCAAATCTATAATCCCCCCATAAAATGTGACATTATCAATCAAATTATTTCCTAAAATAATATTGCATCTTGTTTTCAAAAAGTTATATCCGTAAATCTCAACATCATCAATAGTGTATCCTATTGGAACACTATTAATAGAATTTAAATATTTACGCATTTCGTTATAGGTTACTTTTGATGGTAAAAACCTAATTTCTGGTGCTTTATATTGATACTTTTGATATAAATAGTTTCCCATAGATTTTATGTAGTTATTAATTTGAGATTTTTCACAAACTAGGCATGTCTGTATTTCACAAACATCATCTCTTTCAGGAATATAGGCTACTCCTCTTCCAAAATTTTTCTTAGGAATCATACCGTGTGGTGCTCCTAGAATAAATTCATAATCAAATGCATCTTGAATTTGTAATAAAATTTTATTTTCAAAGCAATCTAAAATACTATTGCGGACTGAATTTATAGCAATGGCACTAATAATAAAAATTATTCCATATTTATTTGATTCTCTTAGCAATTTTAAAAGATAATCATCATAATCTGAATCTACACTTTCTCTAAATGATTCATATCCATTTAAAATAATAACTAATAATGGTACTTTTTTTTGCGACGGATTGGCATGAGAATATGAATAAAAAGTGCCATCAAAATCAGAAAACAATATCTTTCGCTTTCTTATTTCCTTATCAATTTTTGAAAAAATACTAGAAACTTTTTCTTCCTCATCTGAAAAAATAACATCTCCAACATGGGGCATTGACTTAAAACATTTTAAAACTTGAGCACCAAAATCAAGAATATAAAATTGGATACTTGATGGTTCATAACTTATGCAAGAAGAAAATAAAATTGTAGTTAATAAATTTTCTTTTCCACATCCTGGTGTACCAAAGATAAAAGTATTCGAAGAAATTAAGCTGATTTCATATAATCCTTGTAACTGTGAAGACGGTTGATCAAATTCCCCTACTAAAACGTTGAATTTATCATAGCTAGGACTAAATTTGTATTTTTTACTTAATTCTCCAATATATATTGTATCCGCAAGGCTAGGCAACCATAATGAACTAAAATTAATTTTCTCTCTTTTAGCTAATTCATACAAATAATTAACGATATTGGTTAATTGTTCCCCATGTTTTGTACTTTCTGATTTTTTGATAGAATCATTGACGGTCTTAATAATTTCTCCGCAATCATTTACAAAAAGGATATTATCATCAATTTGCTTTGTTATCCTATCTACCGGATTATACAATGCTCCTGCCCAACCAGATTGGGCTAATTCAAAGATTTCATTACTACCCACCTGTAAATAAAATCGTCCACTCTCTTTGATACTAGCTGCTTCGTTTCGTTTTAGCATTTCTACGCTATCTTCTTCAGATTGCACTCTTAAACATATTCTAAACCTAGTATTAGACCAAATTTGATCATTTACTACTCCACTTGGTTTTTGAGTTGCCAAAATTAAATGTACCCCTAAACTTCTTCCGATTCTAGCAGTAGAAATTAACTCATCCATAAATTCTGGTTGCTGACTTTTTAACTCAGCAAATTCATCTGAAACAACAAACAAATGAGACATTGGTTCAGAAACTTTACCTTCTCGATAAAATCTTTGATATTTATATATATCAACCGTACTTTCTCCTAACTTATTTCTTGTTTCATTAAAAATTCTTTGTCTTCTTTGTAACTCACTTTTTAATGAAACTAAAGTTCTATTCATTTCACTAGTATCCAAATTTGTAATTGTTCCTATAAGATGAGGAATTTTCACGCCACTTTCTCTATTTTCAAATGCTAAAGCCAAGCCGCCACCTTTGTAATCAATTAAAATAAATTGTACTTCATATGGATGATAATTAATTGCCATTGATAAAATATACGTGATAATAAATTCTGATTTCCCACTTCCTGTTGAACCGGCTATCAATCCATGAGGGCCATGAAATTTTTCATGTAAATCTAACTCTACTATTTTTCCCTTTTCTTTTTCTCCTATCGGTGCCTTTAAACTGATTGTTGGATCATTCGAAAACCAACGCGATAAAACATTTAATTGATCAACTCTGCCGACATGATACATATCTAAAAAACTTAGACTAGAAGGGATTGATAAATCAAGATCGCGACTATAAATTGGGATATTTGATAATACTTCTGTATAAAAATCCATATCAAGTTTTTTTAAGTAATTTGCTTTAAATTTTACTTGACTGTCTGTGTCTACATTTCTTCCAAATATGCCACAAATATCATCTGTAATATCAATAAAATTGTCAAACTTACTTGGTAAATTATTAATAGAATTTTCAAAAATAAGCAATGAAAATCCAAGATTTTTTTCGTTACTAATAATTTTATTAATAATAGGGATATCCTTAGACATTTTAAAATCATCTGTTATAATTAAATAGTAATCTGAAAAATTTAAATATAATGATTTGTCATCTAGTGTATTGCTGGAACTAGATTCTCCTAAATTTGAATTTCTCTTTTCATAGATGTTTTCTAAATATAAAGATAACTCTGACATTTCACTTTCATTTGTAGCGAAAAATCTTTTATCAAATTTACTATTCCAACAATGTGATAAATAGCGGAAATAAGACCATCTTGATTCATTTGACTGATTTGTGAAAATAACGATTTTTAAATCTTTTGCTCCTTGATAATAAATAAGTTGCAATACAACCGAATTAATAAAATCTAATTTATATTTTGTATCTAATAAAACTGGTAAAACTCTATTTTCTATTAAAGAAATACTAACTGGGATATTTTGAAGAAATAGTTTTTTATTAAAAGTCTTAAATACTAAATCCTTTAATTCATCATCTTCCATAGAAAATCCTATATTTGGCAATTCTAGATTTATTTTGGCTGGAATGTTTCCTATTCCAAATGTTACAGAGAGAAAGTCATTATCAAATAGGTTTCTTCTCCATATTTGTCTTGAATGATTTTGAATATCACTAATAATGGTAGTTAAGGCCACATTATTTTCTTTTAAAATTCTTTCTTGTTCAGCTATATACTCTTTTATTAATTGCTCGTTTTTATGAAGATACTCTTTATATTTTGTTTGTCTTAATTTCTCTAATTTTTTAATTCTGTTTTTATCCCACAAGTCTGTAAATATTGGAAAAAATACTGATGAAATAACCATTAAAACACAAACAATTAATTCTGTAATAGCACTAAATTTATCTGTTGTTCCTCGAGTTAGGCCTTGAATTGCTGATACACCAGTAACACATGAAATCAATCCAAACATAACTGATGAACCTAAAGTAAGGATCATTGGAATTCCTTTCTCTGAATATGAAGATGGAGGTAGCTCAATATTTACTGTGTATTCTTTTATATCACTTTTTATTCTAGGAGTATGAAAAAAGATATCGTTTTCACGAAAGAGTTTAACATTTTTTTCTAATTCTGTTACTGGCGTATAATTATTGTTAGGAATATCATCCTTGAATGGTAATAATTTAAAACAACTTATATTTTTAGACTGAAGAATTTTAATAAAATATCCCATCCAAATTATTTTTAACCCGTTCAAAAAAAGGACATCTCCAACTTTTAATTTTTCTTCTTCGAAAGTAAAACCATTTAAATAAACATATACATTATTATTTTGATTGTTTTTAATCCAGTAATTATCTTCATGTTTTGTTATAACTACTTGTTGTTCTAATAAACTATTATCATTATAGCAGATTGTGACATTTTGTGAATTTCCAATTGTAATATCATTAATATTTTGAATTGTGTAATCTAAATATAATGCATTTTCACTCAAAACATACATATATATATTTTCTTTAATATCAGAAAAATTCATTTTATAAAAAGCATTATCATTTAAAGGTACACTTGTTAAAAATATATTATTATTTTGAATTTTTAGAGAATCGTCTATTAATAAAAACCAACGATTATCATGTGCCTCTAAAGTCAACGTTTCTACTGTAAAGGAGTTATTATTTGTATAATAATAATAATTAACAACAAAGTAATCTTCGATTTTTGAAGGCAAAATAAAAGTGCTGATTCTTGAAGAATCACAAATCAATAGTTTCATTCGTATCACCCTATTTATCTATTTAATTTAATTATAACAGATAATAAATTTTAGTAAATATTTTTAAGTATTTTTTTCAAAAAGTTCGTTGCAACTCAGTCAAGGAAATGAATTTTACAGATAAGAGAGTGTAAACAAAAAGTAAATATTTGATATTTTGAAAATATATCTATTCATTGAAAATATAAATTTTTTGACTATTTTTCGATTTTTTTGCTACTTTTGGACTGTTTTCTACAGAAATAACATTTTATTTTTTATTTTATCTGACTGAACTGTAACAAAAGTACTGTTATACCTTGTGGCTGGTAGCATTAGGTTTTATTTTAACTTTGCTTGGTGAACTTATTATTTATTGTTGAAATTAGACATTTATTTATTGTTGTTATCTATATTTTAATAAAATTTGTGTTTTTCATTTAAAATGCTCTATTTTAGATTGCAAGAGGTATTTATTATAATCAGAATAAGCATCATAAAAATCAATGTTCGAATTATTATCATAAATATTATTAGATGTAACATTATTACTAGATGTAATATTATCATTACTTATACTTCTAATTAATTTTTCATCTTATCCAAAGATTGATTTAAAATTTAAGTGGTTTAATTTATAACTTTATTGATTCTTCGAAATTTGATAGATCTAGTAAAAAAATGTTATAGAGTTATTAATATCAGTTTAAATTTTTAGGAAAAATAGTTTAGGTTTAATATTCTTTAGGAGTTTAAAAAAATAAAATACAATAAAAATCGCGCCTAAAATTTAGGTGTAATTTTTTAGCCTACCGAATTTTAAAGAACCACTTTATCTCACATCATCTAGAATAGTATGTATTTTTTAAGAATTTACATTTAATTAGAATTTTGTATGCTTATAAATTCTATAAACTAGGTATTAATAATACATTTTTAATTTCAAAATACATAAACTATAATGAAATTAATAATAAAGGGGTGGATAAAATGAATAATCAAGAATGTAAAAATACTTGCGATAACTGCATCGCTGACATCCTAAAGGTTATCTTAATCCTTCAACAAAGTGCTACCCAATCAGATACCTGTCTAGAAACCTGCGACCGTGGATTTTTAGGACAACAATGCTGCCCATCATGTTATAATACAAGGCCAATCGTTCTCTATACCTGTGGTTCTAACGGAATTCCACTAAGCTTACCAATCTCAAAATCGCCAACAGAAGAAACAACATCTTCAATCTGCAGAGTAGAAAAATTGGATGAATGTTGTGCAACTTGTCGAGTATTAGTCGCAAATTCTGATAGCACTTACACCAGTACAAACTCATTTTTTACAATTAACCTAAATTGTGTTTGCTGTATTCGTTGCCTAGATGATACTTTCATTGAAGGAGTATAAAAAAGAAAGCCAGTCCAAACGCTACACGTTTCCTGACTTCTTTTTTTTTGCCCTTTTTCTCTCTTGACTCTCTTTTTTGCTAACACTTTCAATACATACCCTTTGAACAATACCAAGGGAAGAAAACAAACTAATCACGTAACTCCCTCCATAACTTAAAAAAGGTAGCGGCACACCAGTCAAAGGACCAAGACCAGTAACTCCAATCAAATTAATCGAAATATGCAAAAATAAATATACACAAACCCCATAAGCTAGAATTGAACCTTGTAAATTAACAGCCCTCCTTGCAATTCGATACAAACGATAAATCACAAAAAGATACATAAAAACAATAATCACCCCAACCGTTGCTCCCCATTCCTCTACAATAATAGGAAAAATAAAATCAGTGTAGGATTCCGGTAAATATAAGTATTTTTGAGTACTCTTCCCAATTCCTTGTCCTGTCACTCCCCCATTTTTAAAAGCAATAAAACTATTACATAACTGATATCCTGACTCATCCTTATACCTTAAACAAGGATCTTTAAAATTAAACCGTTCCAACTGATAACTTTTTAAAAAATACTTTGAAAAAATCGCTAGCACGCCACCCCCTACAATAATAGCAATAATTAAGAAAAAAGAAATTTTCCTCGATAATTTTTTAGAAATAGGAAGTGACATAAAAATTAAAAAAGTAATCCCCGCAATAATCAAGGCAGTCCCCAAATCTGGTTGAATCGCAACCAGTAAAAAAATAACAACAACAAGAATAATTGGCCGAATGATGACAAAAAGATTATCCATATCATCCTTATGTTTTTCATAATAAGCTGCTAAAAATAAAATAATAATCACCTTAGCAAACTCACTAGGTTGAATCGATATCCCACCTACCTTAAACCAACTTTGAGCACTATTCGCAACATGACCATAAATATTTAAGGCAATTAAAACTCCAATAATTCCAAACATCAAAACATAAGTTATTCCTCGGTAAAATTTTGTTGGAATATGAATAAGAAACAAGAACAATAGAAAACCAATTCCAATAAAAATAGCCTGTCGATAAAAATAATGATAAGGTCCATAACCGTAGCGCATATAACTTTCCATACTAGAGGCACTAAGAACCATTACTAGTCCAAAGATAAAAAAAGAAATAATCATAAAAAGTAATGGTTTATCTAATTTAGAAAATACTTTTTTCATATCCACACATCCTCTTATCATTATCATAACATAAAATAAGTACTTTACTAGAAAAAAACATCTTCACTTGACAATTGATTTACAAATACTTGACAAAAGAAAAATACTTAAAAATAAATCTATCTATATCTTATAGATAAATCTAAATTAAGTATTTTCCTCATCAACTACTACTGTAAAATTTTTTTATTCTACAATTTCATTATCTGAGAATTTAATATCTAAAAACTTTCGACTCGCTAAAAAGTCACACATATGAACAAATCTTTGTTCCGCCGTTCTAGGTTTAGGTAATACCTCTTTTTTTTGATAATTATCATAAGTCCATTCTCCCATATGAGATTCTATCATCGAACATACTTTACGTAAATCATCTACCTCCATTGATACTTTATCCTTATTTTCCATAATTAACTTAGAAGCAAGTAATGGATGATCAAATTTGGTATATTTGCTATGTTCCATTCCACTTTTCACGCCATCATGTAAGGTTAGTGCAATAATAATTAAATCTTTATCGTGCAAACTAAATTTAGCACCAACCGTGTTATTATTAAGAAGTTCATGAGCAATTCGAACTGCAGCCTTCGTATGACGAACAAGCCCACCATCTCCTAAAGAAAATGCAGGATGATACTTTCCCGTAGAACTAGCGGGAACTTCAAAAAAATAATCAGGGAGTAATCCAATTAACACTTTCAAATCTTCTCTCAAAGTACTATCCTTAACATAATTTATCTCTGTTTTAAAAACGGCTATCTTATCTGTTTTTTTCATTATCTAACATCTCCTACTTCTATTTCATTACATTTACATCAACTTTTTGATAAGGGATTTCTATTCCTTCTTGATCAAACCGAAGCTTAATTAACTTAAGTACTTGCCTTTTTATTCCTAAATGTTGCATTGCTGCACAATCTATCATAACAGCATAATTAACACTACTATCTGCAAATTCATCAACGCCCAAAAGTTCCATTGTATAAACATGCTTCATCTTTACAACCTCTTTTTTGATTTCTTCTAAAACACTCTCTAAATGTTCTATCTTAGTATCATAAGAAACGGGAAGCATTAATACTAATTTTGTATGATTTAAATTAAAATTAACGACCTTGTTAAAAGAAGAATTCGATAAAATCATCACTTCTCCTGTATAAGCCTTAACCTTTGTTGTCTTTAAACCAAGGGAAATCACCTCGCCTTTAAATCCATTGATTTCAACCCAATCCCCAACGGCATAGGCATTATCAAAAATAATAAAAATTCCCGCTAAAAAGTCTTTAACAATATCTTGAAAGGCAAGACCAACAACAACACCAGCAACTCCTAAAGAAGCAATAATACTAGTGGTATTAATTCCATATAAATTAAGAATCAAAATAATCACAATAATGGCAATAACATACTTAATAATATTCTTAATTAAATTAACAACCGTAACCTTTCTCTTATCAATCCCGCTACCTCTTCCAACATGCTTAATATTAATCCGACTAAGATCGGTAATAACTTTAGCAATAATCATATAAATCAAAACACCAACACCAATATAAATAATTGGCATAAAAAATTTCTCACTTTGAATAAATTTACTCATTAAAGCCTCCTTTAAATCAATTACTTAAAATTTTCTCTAAATTAAGTATTACGCCTCAATAAAAAATACTTCATACCACTTCAAAAAACTATATATTGCCCACACCTTACGATAATTATCTTGCTTTCCACTCTTATGCTCATCAAGTAATTTCATAATATAATCTTGATTAAATAATTCATTTGCAATATCTAGAGAAAATGCTCTTTTTATCTCATTATAAAAATCATCTTCCCTAATCCATTCCCGAATAGGTACTGGAAAACCTAACTTCTTTTTATTATAACTCTCATTAGGAATATCTCTTTTTGCAGCATCCCTTAAACTAGCCTTTGTCCTCTTATCTCTAATTTTATAACTAGGAAGAAGAGAAGAAGCTACCTTAAACACTTCTACATCTGTAAAAGGAACCCTAGACTCAATCGAAAAAGCCATCGTCATTTTATCTACAATCAACAAAATATTATCACTAAGCCAGTAACGAATATCAATCGCTAACTTCTTATTCAAATCACTTTCGTTCTTATACTCTAAATAAGTATCCCGAACAATCTCCTTATTTGGTAAATAATCTCGAAACTTTAAAACATCCTGAAGCTCATCATCATAAAAATTCCGATTAATACTAACATAACTTTCCTCCAAAGACTTACCCCGTCTAATTAAATATCTCGTATAACGATTCTTGGGAAGTATTTTACAAACTCCTGCTACCATTTTTCGAAGAAATAAAGGCAACTTTGTATAAGGATGATCATCATAACTATTATATCCCCCAAAGAATTCATCTGCCCCTTCACCAGATAAAACAACACGAACATCTTGACTAGCCAATTTAGATAAAAAATATACCGCAATACTACAAGCATCCGTCGTAGGCTCATCCATATGATAATAAACATCATCTAAAGCCTGCATATACTCTTCCTTATTAATTTTACTAGAAATATTCGTAATTCCAAGACGATCCGTCAAATCCTTAGCATAATCAATTTCACTATATCGTCGATTTTCATAGCCAACCGTATAAGTCTTATCCGGCCTTGCCATACTAACCAAATAAGAAGAATCTATCCCACTTGATAAAAAGGAACCTACTTCAACATCACTAATCAAATGATGCTCTACACTATCATGCATAACCTGACTAATCTCATTAACCATCTCTTCATAAGACTTATCTGTTTTAGAAAATGATAACGTAAAATACTTAACAATTTTCTTTTCCATCGTTTTTGTTGAAAAAATCATATAATGACCAGGCTCTAACTTATAGACACCTTTAAAGAAAGTCGCCCCTCCTGGTGTAAAACTAAACGTCAAATAAGCACCTAACATCTCTTTATTCAATTCCTTATGAAAGAAAGGAATCTCTAAAAAACTTTTAATCTCTGATGAAAACAAAAAGCCATCATCATTTTGATAATAATAAAGAGGCTTAATCCCAAAATGATCTCTTGCAATAAACAACTCATCTTTATTTTTATCATAAATACAAAAAGCAAACATTCCTCTTAATTTATTTAATAAATCATATCCCCATTCTTCATAGCCATGAACAAGCACTTCTGTATCACTATTGGTCTTAAATTCATGATTTCCTAAGTTTTTCTTTAACTCTTGATAATTGTAAATTTCCCCATTAAACATAACCAAAATACTCTTATCCTCGTTATAAATTGGTTGATTTCCACCACCAATATCAATAATAGAAAGTCTCCTTTGCCCTAAAGCAACATTTCCAGAGACAAACTTTCCTTCAGCATTAGGGCCTCGATGAATAATTCTATCGTTCATTTTCTTAATTAATTTCTCTTTATCAGAAATCTTGCTAACAATACCATTTATTCCACACATATCTCTACCTTACTTTCTACCACCATCAACCACAATAACAGCCCCATTAATATAACTAGCCTTCTTGCTAGATAAGAAATAAATCACTTCCGCAATCTCAACAGGATGAGCAAATCGATTCAATACAATTTTTTTCTCCTCATCCTGAATATACTCTTTATCCAATAAAGCATTCATTGGCGTATCAACCCAACCAGGAGCAACAGCATTAACACGAATATCAGGACCTAAAGCAACAGCTAAATCTTTCGTTAAAATATGAAGTCCTGCCTTAGAAGCATCATAGTCCATACTATAACTATAGTTAGAATCAATGCCATTTGTACTTCCTACATTAACAATCGTACCACCTCGAACTAAGTCCGCTAAACATTTAACAATTCGAAAAGGCCCAATTAAATTAGTATTAAGAACCTCCATAAAATCTTCTGCTGTCTTATCACGAAATAAACTATCTCGAGCAATACCTGCATTATTTACAATCACATCAATTTTATTATAGTTCTTCGTAATCTCAGTTTTTAATCTTTTAATATCCTCATCTTGACAAACATCCACTTGATAAGCAAAAACATGAACCCCATATTCCTCAGGCAACTTTTGAGAAAGATGAAGAGCCCGATTAGTATTTTTCAAATAAGTAAAAATTACATTATATCCCCTCTTCGCATACAACCGAACGCACGCTTCACCTATTCCCGAACTTCCTCCAGTAATCAAAACAACCTTATTCATTTTCATCAACCTTTCGAATTTTATCAGTAGGAATTGCCTGGATTGCTTCTACCTTACCAATATTTTGATACAAATAACTAACCTTACATTCCGTATAAGAAAGAGAAAGTTCCTTTAAAAGAGGTGCATAATCAACTTCTACTTTAACCTGACCATTTTCTTCACTCACTTGAAAAGTAATTTCATCATCGCCCTGATAAGTCTTAATCATATCTCTTACCTTCAAATGATATTCATATTCCTTCTTTCCACTAGAATAATTCGTTACATGGTCTAAACTAGCATTCTCTAAAAAATTTTTCATTCCCTCTTTCGTAACATACTCCACCTTAATGATAGAATAAATATCTTCTTCCAAAACTTCCTGATAAGTATTTTCATCAACAATAGAATAATACTTATCTGCCTCTTTCTGATAATGCAAAGTATTTTCCTGATAAGTTCGATCAATTGTTAAATAATCTTGGTATCTCTTTCCCAAATAACGTACTTCATCACTAACCACATTTTCTCCATCTTGTTTTTTGGTTGCAATATTTACTTCATACTCATAATTATTGCCAATCCTATCCAACCACTCACCCAATTTTGCATTTTCTTTTTCCGTATCCCGAATTGGCGTAACCGTATTGGTAAGAGTCTTAGAAGGACTACTTAACTCCGCAATATTTAAATAAATAATTAAAACAATAAGAAATACTCCCCAACCAATTAACTGTATTTTTGCCTTATATTTAGAGTCTGTATTATATTTTTCTAAAAAAGATAACTCAGTATTTTCCTTTTTTTCCTCACTAACTACCTTCTCTTTATTCTTTTTCACAATTTAACACCTTACCTAACAATTCATTATGATTAACACCATTTAAAAAATTCTTTACCAAACACCGCTTTTTTCCTTCTAATCCAATATCCAAAAACTTGATTGCACCATCACCACACAAAACCGTAAAAGAATCACTAGATACCGAAACAATCTCTCCAGGCACTCCTTTATACTCATGACTATCTATCTTAGCTTGATATATTTTCATTCTCTTAGAATTAAGAAAACAATAAGCACCAGGAACAGGGCTAAGACCACGAATCAAATTATATACATCTTGATTACTTTTATTGAAATCTATCCTTTCATCTTCCTTACTTACATTAAGAGCAAAAGTAACTTTTTCCTCATCTTGCTTAGTATAAACAGCCGTACCATCTACGATTGTAGGAATTGTCTCTAATAATAAATCTCTCCCCAAATAAGATAACCTCTCATATAAAGATTCTAGATTTTCATCATCTTCTATCAAAGTACTTTTCATGCGAATAATATCTCCGGCATCCATTTTTAAACTAGTCTTCATAATCGTAACACCAGTAACCTTATCCCCATGAATAAGAGCCCAATGGATAGGTGCTCCCCCTCGGTAACTAGGAAGAAGTGAACCATGAACATTAATACATCCATACTTAGGATAATCAATGATTTCTTTAGGAATAAATTGCCCATAAGCACAAGTCACAATCATATCTGGTTTCATGGCTAAAATCCGCGCATAATCTTCACGGATATTTTCCGGTTGAAACACAGAAATTCCATTTTCTAAAGCAATAACCTTCGTATCAGGCATAATAACCTCACCATGGCGATTTTTCTTTCGGTCCGGCTGACACACGACCATTACTACCTCATAATTTTGAATTAATCCTTCTAAAACAGGAACAGCAAACGAAGGAGTCCCCATAAAAACCATCCTTAAATTTTTCTTATCACCAAAAGATATCGTGTAATCTCCTATTACTAAAGTATCACTCATGTTCTCATTACTCTTTCGATAACTAGCCATCTTATCACCTAACTTTCAAGTAAAATTATACCAAAAAAAAAAGAAAAATAATAGCATTTTTCTTAATTACTACGAATTCTAGCAATATAACGATTTACATTACCAGCCCATGCTGGGTTCTCCGCATATTTAGGATTCATGGTCTCGGCTGTCGTTAAACCATACGCTACATAATTTCTACTAATATTATCAATAAAAGCACGAATACCATCATCTAGCGTATTAAAGTAGCCATAACTTCCACATCCAGAGCCTTTCATTCCTCCTACATTATTACAAGACTTAACTAAATTACTGCAATTCCAATTACAACCAGTCTCCTCTAAAGAAATTGCCGCTGCTAAATAAGGGTCAACACCTTTTTCTAAAGAATAAGATGCATACAAGTAACCTTTACCAGATAACTCATTTTTAAATGAACGTTCGATTTTGCTTGCTAACTCGTCCATTGTAAGTCCCTCATACACAACAGCAGGTTCATTTACAACCTCTTCCTTAGCCTCTTCTGTCTGCACTTCATTAACAGTATTTGTTAGTGTACTAGTATTATTATCTTCTGTATTTTCTTCTGATGTTTTCACCTCTTCTTCACTCACTTGATTATTTGTATCTACCTCAATAACTTTTAAATCATTATCAATTTGACCATCTGCCTTACTATCCGCTAAAGTAACCATTCTTGTAAACATATTATGTTGCTTATCGCGGCCATCAAATAATAAAGTGACTAAGAACAAAAGTAAAGTACTTAATAATACTACTAATACTTTCTTTTTAAACATATTTTATACCTCCATTTTTGGCAAGCGAGACTTATCATAACATAATTGTCCCTAATTGTCAAATTTATGCAAACAATCGTTTGTGTAGAAAGCACAAAATACTTCATTTTATTTTCATTAACAGTTGTATAAAACCTATCTAACTTAATATAAAATTTAGCGATAAAAGCCTTTTAAATGTACTTTATTTTACATGATTCAAGACTATTCTTTTTCTTTAGTTTATCACTTTTTATTTACAAAATAACATATACCCCTTAAAATAATCTATGGTGATGGAAAATGTTTAAATACTCATTAGATAATAAAAGATATCATACCCTTAATTACCATAATATGAAAAAATATCAAAAAAAAGTAATTAAAATAAGTCTAAACGCTGGATTTACTTGCCCAAATATTGATGGAAAAGTCGGCTATGGAGGCTGCATTTACTGTTCTAAATCTGGAAGTGGAGATTTTGGCGGAGATGTTAATAAAAGTTTAAGTAAACAATTTGATGAAATGAAAGAAAAGCTTTCTAAAAAATGGCCAGAAGGAAAATATATCCCTTACTTTCAAGCCCATACTAACACTTACGCCCCTCTTAGTATTTTAAAGGAAAAATACGAAAGCGTTTTAAACAAAAAAAATGTCGTTGGTATCGCGATTGCAACAAGACCAGATGCCATTGAAGAAGATGTCCTAAATTACCTAGAAGAACTCAATAAAAAAACAAACGTAACCATCGAACTAGGACTCCAAACTATCCACGAAAAGACAGCCAAATTAATCAACAGATGCCACGATTTATCTCAATTTGAAAGCATGGTTAAAAAATTACAAGAAAGAAAAATAGAAGTTGTTGTTCACATTATCAATGGCCTACCTTATGAAACAAAAGAAATGATGATAGATACCGTAAAATACTTAAATAATCTAAATATCGACGGAATAAAAATTCATATGCTAAATATCGTAAAAGATACTGCTTTAGAAAAATTATACAATCAAGAAAAATTTAAAGTACTCTCTAAAGAAGAATACGTTGATATTGTAATTACTCAATTAGAATATTTACGTCCAGAAATCGTTATTCACCGAATCACCTCTGATCCTGACCCTAAAAATTTAATCGAACCAACTTGGCTTGTAAAAAAATTTTGTGTCTTAAATGACATCGATAAAGAAATGAAAAAAAGAAATACTTATCAAGGCAAAAAATTAGAGATTGGTCTCTAATTTTTTTATGATACCCTAAATTTTTTAATCAAACGTTGCACTAATTTCATTACCTTCTGCAGTAATAAAAGTAACACTTCCCTGATAAGCCAGTTGCATTCCTTGCAAATAATCTTGAGCCTCACCATTATCATATACCCAAACCATAATATAAAAATCTTTGGTTCTTCCAACATCTCCACCAATTTTTTCATTAGATACAATTAAAGAGTTATAATCTTCTGTTCTTTTTGGAGAAGTATCACTATCAGTAACTCGTACTCCAGTTTTAATAAAACTACTTTCGTCAAAATCATCTCTTTTAAAATCATCTGCAGTAAATTTAGTATAATAATTTTCTTTATCATCTGTATAGACATTAGCAATTCTAGTTTCTAATCGCTCATCCTTAGGAGTCATAAAAACATAACCATCTAAAAACATAACCGTATCACTATCTGCTGTAATTGTAATTTTATATAACTGACAACCAGCATTATTATTATCATCATAGCATTTATTACTTGCCGCTTTAGGTGCTTGATTATTTCTCATAGGTACCAATCCATAAGCCATATCTATGGTAGTAACCTTATCAACTGTAAGTCCAAAACTTACTGTAGTGGCATCTCCCTTAACTGTATTATTATCCGAAGCCTTAGCAGTAAAATAAGCATAAGTAGCCCCAATTACTAATAATGCAAACAAAATACAACAAACTAAGAAATACATCATCTTTCTATCTAATTTTTTCATTATCTTCACCCTTATTCTCTATAAGTATTTTACCAAAATGCAAAAAAAAAAGCAATATCACTATTGCCTTTTTAGGTTCTATAATAAATAGTGTTGGTGAGTAAAATCACTTACACTATTTTTATTAAAATAAAAGTGAGTCATACCA
>CAKPBH010000027.1 GCA_934140355.1 uncultured Bacilli bacterium
AATAAATCATCACAATCTGTACCAAAACAACAAACAAAGTAACAACAATAAACATTTTATTTTTAAAAATATTAGAAAGTATATTCAACCTTACCGTTCTAGCAGAAAAACTATTAAAAATACTCATAAAGATAAATAATCCAAAGAAAGCAGTTAATAAATAGCGATTGTCTGGACTATAACGAAATAAATTTTTGACAAAATCAAGTTTCAAAAAAGATAAACAAATCAAAGAAGAATAAGCCCCTGTAATCATAATTTCATTTAACATATAAGAATTAATAATCGCTTCTCGTCTCTTTTTTGGTTTTTCTTTCATATAATCAAGAATTGGTGGTTCAAAAGAAAAGGCAAGTCCAGCCAAAGTATCCATCACCATATTAATCCATAGCATCTGAATAACAGTAACAGGTGCCCCTATTCCAATAAAAGGACCAATAATGGAAATACTAACAGCACAAAGATTAACCGTTAGTTGAAAAATAATAAACTTACGAATACTTTTAAAAATTGTCCTTCCATAAAGAACCGACGCTGCAATTGAAGCAATATTATCATTAAGAATCACAATATCAGCAGCCTCTTTTGCTACCTCCGTCCCACTGCCCATTGCAAAACCAACATCAGCCTTCTTTAAAGCTAAAGCATCATTAACCCCATCCCCTGTCATTCCCACAACCAAATCCAGAGATTTTGCAATATCTACCAATCTGCTCTTATCACTAGGCATTGCTCGGTACAAAACCGATAAACGAGGAATAATTTTTGCCACTTCTTTATCACTCATTTTAGACAACTCTAAACTACTAATCACGACACCATCCTCTTTCAAAATACCTGCTTCCCTAGCAATTGAAAGTGCCGTTCCTTGATTATCCCCCGTAATCATTACCGTCTGAATTCCTGCACCTTGAATTAACTCTATTCCTTGACAGGCTTCTTCTCTAATATCATCCCTTATTATCAAGAAACCAATCAAAACCAAATCTTCTAAATCACTTCTTTCTCCTTCTCCATAACAAACTGCCAAAACCCGACTTCCTGTTTCTGTTATTTTTTTTAATTTCTTTTCTATTCCCTCCTTATTCAAAAATAACTTCTTAAACCCTTCCTCATCTAAATAACGAGATATTTTCGGAAGTAACATCTCCGGTGCCCCCTTAACGTAGCGATATTTCTTACCATCATCTAAAACAAGGGAACAAGAGTATTTCCGATCACTCGAAAACCGCGTTTGTCGCAAAATCTTTCCTCCATCAAGAGAAGAAATTTTTAAATAATTCATAATGGCTCTATCTGTAATATTTCCTCCAATAGAAGTTCCCACTTCCTTATCATAAACACTTTCATTATTATAAAAAAGACTATGTACAAAGTACTTTTGATATCTAGACTCTAACTGATGAGTTTTTGCTAATTCATGTCCGTTTCCTAACATCACTCCAACTACCTCTAAACTCCCCTTTGTAATTGTCCCCGTCTTATCCGTAAATAATAAATTTAAACTTCCTGCAGTTTCTATTCCTACCAATTTTCTAACTAAAACATGACTTTTCAACATTCGTTTCATATTTGAAGATAATACCAAATTAACAAGAAGTGGTAATCCTTCTGGCACACTAACAACAATAACCGTAACACTAAGAGTCAAGGCATGTAAAAGATAAGCGAAAACCAGAGAAAAATCACTTAATGTTGCTATAATTTTTCCAAGTTGAAAACCATTTGCTATCACAATCTTACTAAACAAATAACTGACACTAACCAAAAATGCTCCAAAATAACCTAATTTACTAATAGAAATAGCCAAAGTATTTAACCTTTCCTTTAATGGAGAAGTTCCACTATTTTCTCCTAATTCTTCAACCATTCTCCCATAATAAGTATTATTTCCCACCTTATCTACCCGAATTAAAGCATATCCTTCCAAAACAACACATCCCCGATAAACAACAGAACCCTTCCACTTAGAAACACTAGCCGCTTCTCCACTAATCATGGACTCATCTATTTCTAAAGTTCCTGTAACAAGAGCCCCATCCGCTCCAACTTTATCCCCCGATTCTAAACAAAGAATATCCCCTACAACAATTTCATTTGCATATACTTCCTGTACTCTTCCCTCTCGCATCACTCGACACTTTATTCTAGAAGCATCCCGCATCATTCGATCAAAGGCTTTAGAAGAACCATACTCACTAATCGTTGAAATCAAAGAAGCTAAGATGATCGCAATAACAATCCCTATAGTTTCATACCAATCAAAATCTTGAAACAAAAATAAAGTCTTAATCGCCAAAGCAATCAGCAAAATTTTAATAATCGGATCGCCTAAACTTTCAAGGAAAAGGCCAAAAAAACTATCCTTCTTCCCCATTGTAATTTCATTCGTTCCATATTTCTTTCTAGATTCAATTACTTCGTTCTTTGTAAGTCCGTTCATTTCGTATCACCTAATACATTTTATTAACAAAAAAAGAAAAAGAGAAGAAAGAAAAAGAAACAATATCAGACAAAAAATACTTAAATTTAAAATCAATAAACCAAATTAATCCCCAAATCATTGTCACCAAATTTTTCATGATATAAACATCATTAAGCCAAATCTAAAATAATCACTATTAAATTAATTCTAAATATTGCATAGCTAAATTGATATTATCATCTCCCTTTCCCTAAATATTAAAAAAGCTCTGCTTTTTAGCTCACCTTTATTAATCTCGATATTTGTAATCATTTAATAATTTAGCTTATCAATTAATCCATTTATATTTTATATATCTTCCACTAAAAATTTTAATAATTTTTCCTTCGTTAAGTATTTTACTTAATATTCTTTCATTTGTAGTTTCACTTAAATTAAAATAATTATTCATTATACATTCCCTATTTATTGGAAGAAAATTTTTTTATACTAATATATTTACCAGCTATAGTTTTTTTGCAAATTCATTTATTATTTCTCTGATAACTTTCTTTATTAAATTATACTTTTCATATAGATTTTCTACTTCTTCAAAATTAGATTCAAATTTTTATAATTCATATATTTGTTTATTAATTATTTTTAATCTTGCTATTAGACTATTTTTTCATTTTTAAAGTTTTTCTTAAATGTTTTGCATTCATCATAGCCAATTTTATACCAATCTTGAAATACTTATGCATTTCTTGAGACATATTATTTTTTTAGCTCAATCACTATTTAAGAGTTAATAAATAATAAAAAATCAGTATTCCCCTATACAATCACCAAATAACTATGATATAATTTTATAGAAAATGAAAGGAAGTTCAAATGAAAAAAAATTCTATTACTAAAAATTATATTTATAATCTCATCTATCAATTGTTTTTAATTATTATTCCCTTATTTACTACACCTTACCTAACAAGAGTACTAGGCGCTGAAAAATTAGGAATATATAGTTATACTTATTCCATAGTAACCATCTTTTTTTTAATTGCTGCTATTGGAATTAATACTTATGGCCAAAGAGAAATCGCCTACCATCAAGATAACAAAAAAAAGAGAAGTATCATCTTCATTGAATTAATGATAATTCGTGCATTCTCTACTGTACTCTCCCTGCTACTCTTAATTTTATTTTCCCTACTAACTTCAAGATATTCCATTTATTATCAAATGTTTTCTATCTATATTATTGCTAACTTATTTGATATCACTTGGTACTATCAAGGCGTAGAAAACTTTAAATCCATAGCAATTAAAAATATTATTGTCAAATTTTTCTATTTTATTAGCATATTCCTATTCGTAAAAACAAAAAAAGATTTAGGAATTTACATATTATTATTCTCACTTTCTACTTTAATAACCAACCTAAGTTTTTGGTTAAAAATTAACAAACAAATTGAATTACCAAAAAAGCAAGAAATCAACCCAAAAAGACATCTAAAATATGTCATTACCTTCTTTATTCCTCAAGTAGCCTCTTTGATCTATAGTGTCTTAGATGCTACAATGATTGGTCTTCTCGATTCTGATATTAAGAATGTATCCTATTATGAACAAGCATCATACATTGTTAAAACTACACTAGTAATTATTACCACAATGGGAAGTGTCATGATTTCCAAAGTATCCTATGCTTTTTCCAAAAAACAAAAAGAAAAAATTGTGGAATATTTAGAAGAAATTATTCACTTTGTATGGTTAATTGGTTGTGCTCTAACCTTTGGGATTGCGGCAATTATCAATAATTTTGTTCCTTGGTATTATGGAATAAAATACTTAAAAGTCATCCCAATTGTATACGTTTTATGCCCACTAATCATTATTATTGGATTAAACAATGTAATTGGAATTCAATATTTAATTCCTACCAAAAAACAAAATACATACGTTCTAGCCGTTGTTAGCGGAGCTATCTTTAATTTTATCTTTAATTTTATCTTAATCAAAAAAATCAGTGCTCTTGGTGCTGCCTTTGCCTCTGTCGGAGCAGAATTATTCATTTTATTAATTGAATTATACTTTGTAAAAAAAGAAATACCAAATTTAAAAATGATGAAACACTCAAAAAAATATCTTTTATTTGGAATACTAATGTTTCTAA
Organism: uncultured Bacilli bacterium; assembly: GCA_934140355.1. Taxonomy (GTDB): domain Bacteria; phylum Bacillota_I; class Bacilli_A; order RF39; family UBA660; genus RUG11198. Next base: position 4,581 of record CAKPBH010000027.1, read on the forward strand.
TCACTTATCAAATTGGAAAATTTTTACCACAAAATATTTTAGGAAGCTTAATTCAAATTCTAATTGGATCAATAATATATCTTAGTCTCTTAATCATAAGCAAAGACCAATTTATTACTGAACATATTATACCTTATACCAAAAATATTTTTAAAAGGAGAAACAGATGAAAAATATCGTTGTATTTACTTATGGAGACGCAAATAATCCATCCACATGGTCAAATGTTCCATATTTATTAACCACCACACTAGAAAAGAAAGGATACTCTATCATTAAAGTAGATATATCTACAAAACAAAATATACTTACCTATGGTTATAGTTTAATTTGCAAAATGATTCACCCAAAAACTACATATTACTTTGTAAGAAGCAATCTTAACAGAAAAATAGTGGAGAAGAAAATAAAAAACGCAGTACAAAAATATGATTCTAACACTGAACTTTATATCAGTATTAGCTTTGACTATTCTCCATCTAAATTTACCAAAAAGAAAGTTCTACTGTTTTCAGATTGGCCTATGGATTATGCCATAGAAAAAAGATTCAATCGCAACCAAGATTTTATGGAAAGAAAATATATTGCCAAAAATAAAGAAGTGATTGAACAAGCAGATTATCGAATTTCATTAATGCAAGACGTTGCAAACTATATGAATAAACATTATCAAAGTAAAACAAATTATTTGGGCAACGTAATTAACAGTTTCTACCCAATTAAAGGATTTGAAAAAATAGACAATAGAAATAAAATTACTTTTATTGGCAAAAAATCTTACTATAATGCTGCAAAAGAATTAATTAACGCATTTTTAATGTTAGATGAAAAAATCATCAACGATAAAAAGTTAGAATTACATATCATTGGAATGACTAAAAATGATTTCAAAGAAATTCAAAATAAAAATATCTTCTTTCACGGATACTTAGATAAAGGAAAAGAAGAAGAAAAAGAAAAATACTACCAAATAATAAAAACAACTTTAGTTATTGTAAATACATCCGAAAAATGGGCGGGGATTTCTTCATTAATTGAATGCATGTACTATTATAGGCCAATCATTACCTCACGCTATGACGAATTTATAAAAACTTTTGGTAAAAACATCAATTTTGGTTATTACACCAATAATAAATCCAAAGAAATTAAAAAATATCTTGAAAAGATAATTTCCCTACCACCATCAGAATACCAAACACTAGCAAATAATGCTCATGAAAATGTTACAGAATTTACTTATGATGCTTTTATAGATAAAATTATTAACTTAGTATCAAAATAATAGAAATATAATATTAAAAGAAATTTCTTGTTTTAAAATAGAAAAAACCACATCTAATTTATAGGTGTGGATTTTTGCCATTTAATTTGATAATTCAATTATTTTAAATTTCTTTATACTATCAAAATAAAAATTATTTTCCTTTTTTTACTTCGTAAGTACACCAAAATTTAAATAAAATACCTGCTGGATAAAATAAAATACTAAGAAATTTATGATTACTTTCACGAACAATATAACCAAATTGTCTTTTAGCAATTAAAGAAAAACCATCATATAAAATCGCATTCTTTAAACGAATTAGCAATTTAAATCTATAATTCATAAATAGTTTAGCATTTTCTAGTGCACCAATAGGATTATTATATCGCAATTTTAAACAACTATAAGATAAACCATCTTCCAAATATTCACAAACATAAATCCCCTTATTAATAAAAACAGTATCATATTTAAAAGCAATTTTATTCCAAACAATTGCCTCACTCAAAAATCGCTCATCACCGAAAACAGGAAAAGGATATTTTTTTAAAATACTTGTCCTATATACTTCAGACATATCGCCAGTAATTCCTTTGTTATATTTAAAATCTATATCATTTGAAATTACCTCTGCACCAATATAAGGTTTCGAAACACTCCTTTTATCTGAATAAATTTTTAAAAAAGATAAGCAAGCTATTTTTTTATTATTATTGTATTTCTCCCAATAATAATTAATTTTTTCTATTGCATCATCAGTTAAAAAATCATCACTATCTAATATAATTGTATAATATCCTTTAGCTAATTTTACTCCCTCATTAACAGCTGTATGTTTACCTCCATTTTTCTTTAAAAAATATCGTATATTAATTTTATTTTCTTCAATAAAACCATTAATTAACTCTTTAGTATTATCAACAGAGCCATCATCAATAATCAACCATTCAAAATTTTTATTAGTTTGTTGTAACAAACTTTGATATGCTTTTGAAAGAATATATCCTCTATTATAAGTAGGAGTTAAAATAGTAATTAATTTTGTTCCTTTACTCATACACACCATTTACCTTATCAATATATTTTTTCATATCAACCGCATCACAAATAATACTTTGACATTTTTTTTCTAAATTTAATTTCTTATCTAATATTAACGAAATTCTTTCACAATATTCATCAATATTTTTGCAAATATAATCTGGATTGTTTTCGAATAAAGTAGCTAAACCATCAACCCCACTATTTAGTACAGGAACATTTAAAATCATACATTCTATAACAGACATTGGTAATCCCTCATGAGTAGATGGTAATAAAGCTATTTTTGAATTTTTAATATATGGAAAGGGATTAGTTTGAAATCCTAAAAAATCAATAGTATTTTCTAATCCATATTTATGAATTAAATCTCGGCAATCATTCTCTAGTGACCCAGCCCCTATCATACAAGTCTTAATATTTTTATACTTTTGATACAACTTATTAGTGATTTCAATGACAGTAAGTGGATTTTTAACTGGTTCAATTCTAGCAACAAAAATTAAATCATATGAAGAATTTGTCTTAAATTCACAACTTTTTTCAATAACTCGTTTTTTATCAACAACATTAGTAATAACAACAAATTTTGACATGTCATTTTTAGCAAAGATAGCATCATCCACTACTTCCTGGGATACAGCAATTATTTTAACAAATCTATGCATAACTAAACGATATAAAATAGTATATAAATTCCACTTTTTACTAAATTCCCAATTAACATGAAGTTGAGATATAATCTTACCCTTAAAACCACTTAGTGCTGCACAAAAAGATGCCTTATAATCATGAGCGTGAATAATATCTATATGATTTTCCAAACATATTTTTTTAACATTATATGGCCTCAATTTAGAAATAGGAATATAATTTATTTTTCTATCTTTCAATATTGTTTCAATTGGTCCCCTAGGACAACAATAATACATATCATATTTAGAATTATTTTCAATAATTGTGCACGCGACATTTTCTGCCCCAGAAAAACTATTACTAGGCAGTAAATGTAATACCTTCTTCTTACTATCAAACATACCAATATCTTGAACAACTTTTTTTGCAGTACTAGACCATGAAAACTTGTTCATTATAGTTTTATTCAACTGTTTAGCCAAATTTTCACGTTTTTTCTCATTCTCAATCAAATCTTTCATAGCCATTTTTAAAGCATCAACAGTAGTCTCTACAATTAAACCATTTTCCTCATTACAAATAATTTCTTTAATTCCACCTTGAGCAGTACCTATAACAGCACAAGACATTAATCCGGCCTCTAAAATAGAAGTAGGCAATCCCTCCGGCCACAAAGGTGGATATAAAAAAATATCTGTTTTAGCATATAATTTTAATAAATCTTCAAATTCTAACTTTCCTGTAAATTCAATTTGTTTATTATTGTATTTTTTTTTGTACTGATCTAACAATGGCCCATCTCCAGCAATAACCAAATGTATATTATGATGTTCTTTTAAAAGTTGACTAAACGATTCTAAAATATTTTCTACTCCCTTTTGCTGAATCAACCTCCCAGCATACAAAAAGTTAATTTTTGAATGCTTTTCTTTTTGGGGAACATCTTGCTCGCAATCAATAGAATTGTACCAAACGCCATCATATTGAATATTAAAGTGTTGAAGCCACTCGCCACAAGCTTTAGAAACGCCATAAAAACCATTCACTTTTTTCTTTAATTTCCAAGTTAAAAAATCCTCATAACGATTAGCAAAAAAATCAATAAACTTATTATCTAAAGTAACATAATTAGATCCATGTTCTATCAAATAAACGGGTATCTTTTTTTTATTAGCATACCGAACACCAACATGAGAAGTCAAATGAAATCTCGTATTTACAATAATTGTATCTATATCATAGTCATCCAATTTTTTCATTAACTCCCTATATTTTTTATTATGTTTTATAATTGGATATCTATTCTTAAAAACAGAATATACTGGCAAACGAATAATCAAAACGCCATTAATTTCTTCAACGTCTTTTAAATTATCATAATTAGCAGTAACCAAAATAGGAAAAATTCCTAATTTTACAAATTGCTTAGACAAATTATCTACATATCTTTCAATTCCACCTAAATGAGGAAGTAAATAAGCAGAAAATACAGCAATACATCCCTTAGTTTTTTTCATAATAACCACCTATCATTTAATCTTATTCTTCAAAATTGAAACTTCTTGAACCAAAAGTCTTATCTTTTTATCTTGATCAGAATTTATCACAGTATTAGTTATATTAATAATAACTAATACTGCAATCATAATCGTTAAAACCATATTAGATGGAGTTTGAAATCCTAATAAATTTGTAAAAAAAGCTAAACAACCTGGTATCAATGTAAAAATAATAATAATAATAAACATCAATAACCACACTATTGCATACTTTATATTCACTCTCTCTTTAGCAACTAAGTGTAAAATAAATATTATAATACAGATACTAAACAAAACAGCAAACAAAATTAAATTTAAATTCATTTTTTATGCACTCCAATCCCAATAATTATAATAGACAAAATTACATTTATCATATAATAAACATTCTTCCAAGCCTTAATACTAGATACACCAGTTTTTCTCTCATTCATACTAACAGGAACTTCTAAAACTCTATATCCTAATCTTAATATTTCTGTAGTAGAAACTGGCTCCGGATATTCAACTGGATAATTTGTTGAAAATCTTTCGATAAGTTTTTTATTTACTGCCCTAAAACCACTTGTTGTATCATAAATTTTTTCTCCAGTAATTAATTTGATAAAGAAAGAAATCAATTTTATTCCAATTCTCCTTGTACAACTAGACTTAAATTTACTAGAACTTTTATCAATAAATCTAGAGCCAACTACCATATCAGCATTTTTCTTTTTAATTGGCTCAATAATATCTTTCACATAACTAATATCATGTTGACCATCCCCATCAAATTGAACAGCAATATCATATCCATTTTCATATGCATACTTATAACCAGTTTGCACAGCACCACCGATTCCCAAATTTCGAATTAAGGAAATATATGGAATATTATTTTCTTTACATATTTCTTCAGTTCTATCTTTAGAACCATCATTTACTATAATAACACCATAATCAGTATTATTTTTTTTATTATAATCTATTATTTTTTTGTAATTACTTAATACATTTTCTTCCTCGTTATATGAAGGAACAATCAACAAAACTTTCATTTCACACCTCACTACCTAAAGAAAGTATAACATTAATTTAACTCTTTTACAATCAATTAGTAAAAATATGTAATTAGATAAAACAAAGTTCGAAATAATATTACATTTTAAAAATAGTATATAAAACCATTATTCAAATTTATTTTAAACTATGCAAAAATATAATAAACACAAATAAAAGAACTTTCCTCTATATAATCAAAATTACATACTAATCACAAAAAAACATTGAAACAAATACTTTAGTAATTATATTAAAATTGTAAACAAGAAATAATTTTTTCCATTTTTAATTTTATATTATTCCTAGAAATAGAACAATCATTTAAAACCAACATACTCTCCTAACCAACACTTCAAAGAAATATTTGTTAATTTTATTTAAAAAAACTTATTATCGAAACAAATGTTCCAATATGAACCACTAACATCAAAATGAATAACTTAAAATTATAATTTTTTATTTTAATTTTATTATTTTGATTAGAAATAGTCAACATAGTTAATAAAATGAATGGTAAAAAATATCTTCCCTGAACCCCCTCAACAGGAGCACTACCTATCGATGTCCATCCTAACCACATCGAAAGTACACATAAAAACGAAAGAACTAAGCTTAATAAATTACAAAAGTACTTTTCCTTTTTATCAAAATAGCCAAACTCATTAGAATTATAAATAAAAGGAGAAGAAAAGAATAAAAATATATAAATCCAAATCCAAAGATAATACACCCCTATATTAAGCCAACCAAGACTCATTCCAAAGAACATAACTACATAGTCATGAAACTTATAATAAAATGTAGAAATAATACATCTTATAGCATAACTAGGATTATTTATAATATATTTCAATTGTCCAAACATTCCTACATTTTCTAAACCAACTGCTATATCTGTAGTTCCACTTTTAGATGCTGGAAGTAAATACATACAAGTAATAGAAAATAAACACAACAATATAGCAATTATGCTTCCTATTAATATAATTTTTTTATTTTTTTTGCTAATAGAATCTTTATTTTTATAAAGTAATAACAACAATAAAATTAACGGAATATAAATATATTTAGCAAAACCTACCAAAATAATCAAAAATGTAAAAAAGATTACATCCTTTGTTTTTATTTTTTTCTTCTGTTTAAAAAATAAAACACTGGCAATAAATAATAAACATATAGAATTAACCATAGAATCTGCAGATACTGATCCTCCTTGATGCATATACATAGGATTAAGTAAATATACAAGTGCAATATTTTTACCAAAAGGCAAAAGTTTAATTATAAAATATCCAAAAATTAACATACCAACCACATTAAAAATACGTGATAAATAAAAAGTAATTAATATTGGTAAAGAAAATATTTTTCCAATAAAAATACCAATATCAGCAAAGAAATAAAGAGCAAATCCATAACTTCTTACACTACTGAAGGTCGTTTCATCATTATAATTTGTTCCCTTAAAAAGGGCATATTTTAAATCGCTATAATCTTTTATATTTCCCATATTATAAACTAAGAAATCATTTGGAACATTAGCAACAGACGAAGTAGATAATACATTATCATCAACCAAATTATAAGCCCTAGTAAAATGAACTTGCTCATCAGCAACGTAATTTGGAATCATTAAAATTGCATATCCTAAAGCAATTGGAATTGCTATTCCTAAATAAAATTTTTCCTTTTGAAGATTTTTTGATTTTATAATAGAAATAATTAAATATACCAATAAAGAATATATAAAAATTAAAAATAGAAAAGAAAGAAAAGATAGCTTTGATAAATACAAATAATTGCTTAAATTATCAATAATTAAAAAATAAAAAATAATGGATAAAATAAATTCTAATACATAATATTTTTTTACCTGACCTTTTTTACTATTTTGAATATTTTTAAAACAAAATACAAAAAACATCAAGCAATAAATCACAAAACAAGCAAGACAACAATTATAATTATCATGATAACCATAAAGTGTCATTGATAAGGCTCTATTTTCCTTTTTGCCATCTAATGACATAATTTCATTTTTTTCAATTTCACTAGATGCATTTAAAATTAAAGGAGCGGTTTCACTACAGTCGCGACACTTTAGTTCAAAAGAAAAGGCATCCTTAGACAAAACTGATATTCCTTTAGGTAAATCTAGTCTAATAATTCCATCCTTTAATTCTCCATAATTTTTCCTAATACTATAAATTTCTTTTTTATTCTTAAATAGTGTTATTTCAACATTTCCATCAAAATAATTTTCTTTTTCATTAGCACCTAAACTAATATAAAGTTTTTCAAGTTTTGTCATTCCAACTTCAAAATGTTGATTTATTGTTTTTTCACCAAATATTTCTATTGTAGAAATATTTTTTGGATGTTTTAAAATACTAGTAAAAGTATTTCTAGGAAAAAAATAAAAAAGAAAAGAAAGAGATAAAAACAATAAAATCAATACTAAATTACTTTTTTTCATCTGTTTTTTCCTTTCTATCGATAAAAAATGGATAATAACTACTTAAGTTACTATTATAAAATTTATCATTCATCAATGTATCCCCCCATTTATTACTAATGTACTTTACTTCTTCAATAAATCTTTGTTTATTTTTTTCATCTAAATCATATCCACGACTAATAGATTCATAGTGATATAACTGAACACCAGGTAACACAACATTATAATACCCTTTTTCTAACAATTTAATGTTCAAATCTACATCATTATAAGCAACTTTCAATTTTTCGTCTAACCCATTTACTTCATTAAATTTACTTTTTTTAACCATCAAACAAGCTGCCGTAACAGCTGAATAATCATGAGGAGCAACAAGTCTACCAAAATATCCAAAATGATCCTTACTAGTTCCAACAAATGCATGAGCTGCTACGCCAGCGCATCCTATGACTACTCCACAATGCTGAATCGTATCTGTTGGATATAATAATTTTGCTCCAACACAGCCAATATGTTCTTGGCTAGCATAGCCAACCATTTTTGTTAGCCAATCATTTGATATAACTTCAGTATCATTATTAAGAAGAACAACATAATCTCCTTTGGCTTTTTTTACTCCCTCATTATTCAAATAAGAATAATTAAATTCACATTGATAAGAATAAGTTTTAAAATTCTTATATTTCTTTTGATAATGATCTAATAATTTAAAAGTAGACTTCTCACTACTATTATTATCTATTACAATAACCTCATAATTTTTATAAGTAGTTTCCTGATAAATAGATTCTAAACATCTTTTTAAAATATCACTCTTATCTTTTGTAGGAATAATAATAGAAACGAGTGGTTCCTTATCTAACAAGTACTCAATTTCATACATTTGAGGGGTACCAATTAAATGAACTTCTCCTTTAATTTTTCTTCTTTTTAAAGCAGCTTCTAACGCCCTTTTTCCAGCAAGATAAGCATAATTTTTGCTACCCGCATCATTAGAAGTTGAACCTTCTATCATGCGCCAATGATATAAAATTTTAGGAATATGATAAATATTATTTGTTTTTTCAGTAAACCTCAAAAACATATCATAATCTTGACTTCCATTATACTCACTTCTAAATCCCCCTAACTCATCAACAATACTTTTTCTCAAAACTGTAAAGTGACAAATATAATTAGAAGAAAGTAATGAATCAGGAGAAAAGTCAGGTTTAAAATGAGGAAAATATCTTTTACCATTTAATGCAATCTTATCTTCATCGCTATAAATCATATCAATTTTTTTATTCTGATTAAGTACTCTTACTACCTCATATAAAGCATTTTCAGAAAGTAAATCATCATTATCAAGCAATCCTATAAATTCCCCACTTGCAATCTTAATTGCACTATTAGTTGCCTCACTAATATGGCCATTTTTCTTTCTATAAATGACTTTTATTCTCTTATCTTTTTTTTCATATTTTTTTAGACAAGTTACCGTTTCCTTCTTAGTTGAACAATCATCCGCTAAACACAACTCAAAATTAGAATAACTTTGCATCAAAACAGATTCAATACATTCTTCCAAAATATTTGCTTCCACATTATACACTGGAACTACTATAGAAATAAGTGGTTTATACTTAAAATCAACTGCTTTCTCAACTTCATTATGACTATCCAACCATTCTAAATACCTTTCCTGATCCAACGGATCTGCAAAGTGCTCATAAACATTATTATCACTAATATTACCAAAAAAGGACCTAATATATCTTTTTAATAATTTAGGCGGAATCAAGAAATGATGCCTCTCCCACATAAGTTTAATCACTCTACAAATAGTCCTGGGAATTCTTAATAACTTTCTAAAAAAACAAAGTATTTTAAAATAAATACCATCCTTAATTCGGACAATCACCCCTATATTTTTTTCTTTAATTAGTGTTTCACCATCATTGCTTACTTCATACAATCTCAAATGCTTACAATCATCAGATAATTTAGCTTGATATTTATAATCAATATATTCTTTATTTCCTAAAAGTTTATTCACATAGTTTGTACCAACCTCTTCATTATCAGTAAGTGATATTTCTTTTTCATCAACAACTAATTTTAATCTATTATTCTTATGAATCTTACAATGAATATTTACTAATGGATGTTTTATTCCTCCCACTGTAAAATCAATAATTTGTACTTTTTTCACTTTATACCTCCTCAGCAAAGCCACGTTGTAAACGTTCAAAAACTTTATATCCAAGCATCATTACAATAATACTTACTAAAAAAACCAACACTAAACTACCAATATCTGGCATAATACCATAATAAAATATATCTCTATACGCATCTATAATATAAGCCATTGGATTCAATTTTAAAATAAACCTCAATTTTTCAGGAACTTGCTCAGCTTTATATAATATTGGAGTTACATAAAATGCCATACTAAGAACAAAATTAATAATATGTTCCAAATCCCTTACAAAAATTTCAACCGCACTCAAGAAAAAAACAATCCCCAAACATAAAAAATATTGAACTAAAGCAATTAAAGGTAACCATAACAAATGAATAGTGATTCCTATTCCACTAAATAAAACAAATACCAATATTACTAAACAAGAAATCAAAAAATTTACTAAACAACTACTAACAGAAGATATTGGTAAAATACTTCTTGGAAAATAAACCTTCTTAATAATACTAGCATTATATAAAATAGAAGTCATTCCCATATTTATAGAAGAAGTAAAAAAAGTCCAAGGTAACACACCAGTAATTAAATAAATAACATAATTATCAATATCAAATCTCATAATTTGGCTAAATACAATAGCATATACTAAGACCGATAATAATGGATTGATAAAAGACCACAAAACCCCTAAAAAAGACCCTTTATATTTTCCACGAATATCTTTTTTTACATTTGTTTTTAAAAATTCTCTATATTTATATAAATCATTAAATAAACTCATTCTATCACCACTTACTTACATACCTTTAAATATTCATCTAAAACTTCATTACAAATTCCATCCAATCGCACTCTTCCATCATAAATCCATACAGCCCTATCACATAATTTACGCACTGAATCCAAGCTATGAGAAACCATAACAACAGTTTTATCACTTTCTTTTAATTCTAACAATTTATTAAAACATTTATCCTGAAAATGTTGATCACCTACTGCTAAGATTTCATCAATTAACAAAATATCCGCATCAACATTAATAGCAATAGAAAAAGCCAATCGCATATACATCCCTGATGAATATGTCCTAACTGGATTATCAATAAATTCTTCTAATTCAGAAAACTTTATAATATCATCTAATCTATTATCAATTTCTTTTTTAGAAAGTCCAAAAATTGACGCATTAAAATAAATATTTTCTCTCCCAGAAAAATCCGGATGAAAACCTGCACCAAGTTCCAATAATGATGTCAATTTTCCTTTTGTATAAACAGTCCCCTCTGTTGGATAATAAATTTTTGTCATAAGTTTAAGTAACGTACTCTTCCCACTACCATTTGTACCAATTAAAGCGACAGTTTCTCCTTTTTTAATTTCCAAATTAATATTTTCTAATACAGTTCTAACTTCTTTTCTACCTCGAGAAAAAAATAATAACTTTTCTTTTAAAGTATTTGCTTTATCCATATAAATTTTAAACACTTTAGACATATTTTCTACTTTGATAGCAATATCATCATTTTTTTTCTTTCTCATTTTCATACATACCTCTCTAAAAAGATTATAACATTATTAAAAATCATAATCAAGTCAACGAAATCAATAACCAAATAATTTCTTCTTTAAATAAACAACATGTTAAAAAAGAAACACAGTAAGTAACACCCTTGAAAATATTAAAATAATCAGTTATACTTACATTATATAATAAAGGAGAATAAAGAACAAAATGAAAGAAAAATTGAAAAAGTTAATCAGTTTGATCATTCAAGAAAAAAAAATAATACAAAATAAAAAAAAATTAAAAAAATATATTAAGCATTCAAAATATTTTGATGCCAAATGGTATAAAAATACTTATCAAATCGATAAAGAAAGCACCTTAAAGCCTTATGAACATTATTATAAGATAGGATGGAAAAAAAACTTCAATCCATCTCCAAAATTTGATTCAAATAAATATTACCTTCAAAATCCAGATGTAAAAAAAAGTGAAATATGTCCTCTTTTACATTACGAAAAATATGGAAAAAAAGAAGGAAGAAAAACATTTTATATTAGTAGCCAAAATGATGTAACATATGAATCCTACAAATTAAGAAGATTCATAAAACGAAAAATTTCTAAATTAATTAATTATCATAAAATTCAAAAGAATAAAAATGCCAAAATACTAGTGTATATACATATTTTTTATAAAGAAAGCGTAAAAGAAATAATTGAATATTTAAAAAATTTAGAATCATATAATTATGAATTAATTATTTCAACAATAAAAGGAGTATATAATAACGAAATTAAAGCAGAAATACAAAAATTTAAGCCAAATGCAAAAATATATGAATACGAAAACAGAGGGTTCGATATAGGTCCATTTTTTGAAACATTATCCCATATAAATTTAAATCATTATGATATAATATTCAAACTTCAATCCAAAGGAACAGCACATAAATTTAGTTATACATATGGCCAAGTATTTAAAAATAGAGACTGGTTTGAATACTTATATGAAGGAATATTAGGTGCATTCACAGTCCACAAAACAATTGATGTATTATATAATGACAAAAATAACATTGGAATTGTTGCAGCAAAAAATTTAATTGTTCAAGATCCACCACATAAGGTGGAATATACTAGACAAAAATTAGAACAATATAAAATAAATATTGCCAAAAATTATTATTTTGTTGCTGGAACATGCTATGCTGAAAAAGCACATCTTGCAAAAAATATTCAAAATTTAAAAATACAAATTGATGATTTTGAGGAGAGTAATCACGGTTACTTTTCTCTTGCGCATGCAATGGAGCGATACATAACATCAAATATTGAACAAGAAGGGTACAAAATGTATGGAAACAATGTGTGCAAATTAAAAAGAAAAAAATACCATAAATTAGAGAAAAAACTATCACCAATATCAGGAATGAGACTAATAAACGATAAGAGATTCATTTTACCAAATGACTTTTATTTAAGGACAGCTGAAAATAGTTTTATAACAAAATACGAAATATGTCAAATTAAATTGAAAGACATTACCAGATACGATCAAGGAAAGTATACATCGATTAAAGAATGGGGTCCTTACCAATTTTTATTAGGAAAAGAAAAGGACTACATTGATTACTGTCTAAATTATAGAAGAACAGATTATATGAATTTGAGTGACAAAGAATTTGAAAAGTATATAAAAAAACAATGTATAAATGATTACAACTTACTAATCAAAAATCTAAAGAAAAAAAATTACAACGAAAAGTATCCTATCATTATTGATGAGAACAACAATATGATATTAGATGGACTTCATCGAGCCTCATATTTGATGTATAAGCATGGAGAAAATTACAAAATAAAAGTACTTAAACTATGGTTTGCAGATTTAAATAAAATAAGTAAATTTAATTAAAAAGTTGAGTTATATTAATAATTTTTATAGTAAAAAAGCACAGAAGTGTAAATGGTAATCTATCCATGACATTTGGAACCACTATAGGTTCCCTTTTGTTATACCTATAATAACATACTACTTCTAAATTTCAAAGAACTATTTCTTGTTTTGTTAATTATTAAATATTTACAGACTCTTTTAATATTCTTTAGAAGTTTTAAAAGAATAAAATATGATAAAAATCACATCTAAAAATGAACTGAACCCCAAAAGTTGGACAGTTTATAAATAGTTTCTAATTAGAGGATTGTAACCTATAATTTACAGGTGAC
>CAKPBH010000028.1 GCA_934140355.1 uncultured Bacilli bacterium
TTCATAATAAAATCTCTCCATTTCTACTATTGTATCATGGAGAGACTCTATTTACACAAATTTATTTACAGACTCTGTTTTGTACCAAATTAAACGCTCTTCTACTGTTTTATCCTCTGAATTTCTTTTTTCAACAAATGTATTTATTTCTTCCGAAAAATCATTATATTGAGATAAAATTTCTTTGGCTTGTTGATAAAGACTTTTTTGTTCTGGAGTGAAATCATCAAAAGCTATGGATTGATTCGAATTATCTTTTATGACTTCTTGAATATTTTCATCTTGATTCAATTTACTTTCTTCTTCAATGACTTGTTGTTCAAATTTTTGTTCTTGAGCTCTTTTTTCGTTTTGAATGATTCTATTTTGTTTTACTTGCTCTAATTTTATATTTTTATCCATTAATTTAGCATTTTGTAAGGTCATTTCATAAATCAATTCAACTTTTTCATCTTCTGAAAGATCAATACATTCACTTTTTGAGTATTGATAAATCATATCAAAATGATCGAAAGAAAGAATTTTTTCCTGATCAAATTCTTCTAATATACATAATAATTTTTGAGCTTTTAAAATATTGGCAGTTCGTTTTAACTCTATTTTATTTTGCTCTTCTATCTTTTTTTGAAATTGAACTCCTAATTTTTTTACTTCGGTTAATAGATCATTAAACAGTATTTCTATTTTTTGAATATCATGGTCAAATAACTGATTCGTATTATTTTGTTTAAAATAATTTAATAACTCGAGTAATTGATTATACTCTTCGATTGTTTTTAAGTTTTCTTGGTTAAGTTTCTCATAAATAATGGATAATTTTTCTAATTGTAAATTATGATATTTATCGTATTGGAAAATAATTTCTTGAATGGAATTTAATTGTTCAGAAAGTTCGTGAATTGTTTTATTATTTTTTTCGGCTTGATTTTGTTCAATACTATTTTCAAGAATTTGCTTTATTTTTAAAGTGATTTCACTCATAAAGTTTTACTCCTTTTTATCTCTTTTTCTTTACTTTCCTCCTGTACTAAATTTAATTGCTCAAATAAACGTCTTTCAATTGCAGAAGGAGAAGTTACTGGTAAATTTAAGATGCATTCTAACTCTGTCATTAAATTAATCGTATTTTGAACGATTGCTTTATTATGCGTTTGAAATTTTTGAATACAACTGGATAACATTATTATCTGTTTTTCAATTTTTTGATTGACCTCATTATTGAAATAGTTGTTTTTTTCGTATTTTTGAAATCGAATATTAATATTATTGTACGAACTATAAATTCTTAGAAAGTTAATTTGCGTATCCTCTTCAAATGAGTTGTCAGAAATGAACTTTTGTTTTTGATATTCATTATACATTCTTAATATTAATACATCATAAAAAAGGTCATTTCTTTCATTGAGTTTTTCAACAATATCTGTCATTGATATTTTCATTAATCCCTCTCCCTTCTAATTTTGGAGTTTCTACTCTACTGAAATGATAACATATTTTTATGTTTTTGTCACATAAATTTTAAAATAAGAAAAAAAGTACAAATTTTAGTTTGTGCTTTTATGAATGATTTTATACATTTTTTTTAAATTATTTAATACTTCTATCGATTTTGGCGCGATTTTTTTATTTTCTTTCTTTAGTTTCTTCTGATTATTTTCCATACAAAGGATGATTGCTTTATCTAAATTTTCTTTGGATAGTTGTCTTTCTTCTTCAATTCCTGGGTAGTTTTTACCTGGTTCGATTTTATCTGCAACAAAAACGATTTTATCTAGAGCACTCATGGGAATATCTCCTACGGTATGAGAAAAAATAGCGTGTGTGATTTCATCATCTAGGTGATATTCTTCTCTGGCATAGACTGCGCCTACTATAGCGTGATTTATTCTAGGATTTTCTTCATTATCTATAACTTGATAATTTCTTTTCATGATTTCTTCATTTTGCTCTTTGGTAAATTCTTTGGCAATATCATGAGTGATTCCTGCTAAATAGGCTTTTTCTTCATCAACTTGGTAAATACGTGCTAATTCTTTGGCAGTCTCTCCTACTCTTAGGCTATGTTCATAGCGGTAATCTGATAGTAGTTCTTTTAAATCTTTTTTTATTCTCTCTGTTAATTCATTCATATAAAAACCTTTCTACTCTGAAATAAAATACTTAATAATCTGGCTTGTTCCTACTTTTTTCTCTAATGTTTTTTTATAGAATCCATCGAGAGAGAAAGATTCTTTTAATTCTTTTTCTTTTGAACTAGTTGTGTAGAGACTAATTAATTCTAATGTGGTATTTAACTCACATTCCTCTGTTTTAAGAGAAAATTCTAATTCGCGATTTTTTAATTTTCCTAGTTTGATAGAGAAGTTGTCACTTTTATTGTGTTCCCAAATATCGTCATTATTTATAGAAATCGTTACAATTCCAATATCTCCTTTTAATTTTTTATCTTCTAAATCTTTTAGAGAGTGAATATCTTTCATGTCAACTTTAATGTCAATCGCACCACTTAAAATGCAGTCGTTTGCTAGGGTTGGATAAAATTCAATGGTTGCCATTAAAGTAATATAACTGGTTCCTTCATAAATTCTTTGTCTTAAATGTGCTTCAGCAAATTTTTCTTTAAATTCTACATTATTTATCTTTAACATATTGTCCTCCTTCTTTTCTACAGGAATAGTATAACACAAATTTTTAAAGTTAAAATACCACATATAGAAAATTTTAGAAAGATAAACAAATTTTATTTAACTTTTTTAGCATGTCCTTCTTCTACCATTTCTGAAATTTTCTTTTTTAAGTCAATTTCATATTGTTGATATTTAAAAAAATTATTTTCGATGGATTGATAGATACTATTACTAAATTGAACATATCTATTTTTTTCATTTTCAGATAATACATTTACATATTCTGAAAATGTTTTTATTGTTTTCGTTTCTTTTAATTTTAATATATTTGATTTAATTTTATTATAAAAAATATTTAATAATTGATAATTTTCCTTATTTTCTCCATCAATAATTTTTCTAATTGTCCTAACATCTCCATTTATTAATCTCCTTTTTATTTCTTGTTTTAATAAGGCATAAACTTTTTTCATTACGTTACCGCTGATTTGATCTATTTGTAAATATCCACTAGTAAATGTCAAATCTAATAAAGAAGAGGAAAAATTTTGATTAAAAATATCCATAATGTCTTTTGTGGAGTACTCATTAATTAGTTCATTAACTAAATCCTCTTTATTATTGGTTATTCCTTCTACTAAAAAAACTTGCTCTTTTTGTTCATTATTTATGACCTTAAATATTTCTTCTTTTTGTAGTTGATGATTAATTTCATGAACTAAAAGTTGTAATCTTACCTTTCCTTGTTTAGTTACTCTTAAACCAATTAAAGCGCTATGATTTGTTTTAGCATAACTGAATCCTTCTGTACTATAATTAAGAAAATCTGTAAATGATTTCTCTAATTCTCTGTTAAGAGATCCTTTATTCATATTAAGTAAGATATTCTTAGAACTTGAATCGATTTTTTTTGATTGTAATAATTTAGAATAAGATAAATCAAGGAGTTTTTCTTTAAAATTTGTTAATTTATTGGAAGTAAAGTTTGTGTCATTAAGTGCATATTCAATAAGATCTTTTTCTTTTAATTTTGGATGATTCTTTAGTAAAATAGCAATTAATTCATTATAATTAAAAATTGACTTTTTAACCTTGTCTTCAAGTTCTTCTTGAGAATAATTTTTAGTTAAATAAACTATAACTACATTATTAAAAACACTTTCTATTTTATTTTTGTTATTTTTTCCATAATACTCAATAAAAGATTCTTTTAAATTAGATAAAATTAAACTTATTTCTTGATTTAAATATTGGATATATATTTCTTCATACTTCATTATTAAACTCTCCTTGATTTAAAGATAACATAATTTTTAATATTATAAAATACTAAACACCAAAAAGACCATTTGGTCTAGTTTACGTATTTCTTAAATAAATCCATTGATGTTGTATTTACAATGACATAGCGAGGGATTTTGTATTTGTCTTGACCTACTCTAACTTTGCTATCCTTTAATTCTCCAGCAAAAGCCATAGTAAATCCAGCTTTCTTTAATAATTCTATTGCTCTAGCATTATAATCATAAAATGGATAACAGAAGTAAGTTGTATTATTTAGAGACTCTCTACTTTTTTTCAAGTCTTCTAAGATAGTATTTTCATCTAAACAAAGGATACCTCCTCTTCCAATATTAGATGGACAATCTCCAATTTTATGCATATCCCATGTATGAGAATGAACTTCTAAATAAGGGGAACTATAATCACTTGGACTAGCAAGGCTACCGATTAAGAAAAGAGTTCCTGACATTTGATACTTGGTTAAGATTTGAATTGTTCTTGCGACATACCAACCATCATCGAAGGTTAAGGTAACACTTTTTTCTGGTAGTTGTATTTTTCCATCAATATAAAGTTCTAAATCTCGCATCGATGTTGTGTAAAAATTATTTTCTTTTAAGTAATTTATATGACTATCAAACATGGTATCGGTAATGCAAATACTTTGCTGGCATTCTGTTTTTTCCCCGTTTTCGTTGCTATCACTTACCACATAGTGATAATTTAAGACAGATATGGCATCAGTGTGTTTTTTTTCTGTATTTTCTTGATTGATGACTTCTTTGACATCTTCTTTAGAAACATAGACTAGGGAGTGGTTGAATTCTATTCCATATTTATCCTCATTTTTGATTAGAATAGGAAAAGTTCCTTCTTCTACTTCGTAGTAGGCGTTATCACTTGCATAAAGTTTGGCTTTATTTTTTAAGATAATACTTTCATTATAGGGAATATAATTTAAATAAGTTTTGTATTCTCCAGATAATGGGGATAAATTATCTATTTTTGTTATATCTGTATATTTAATATAGTAATTGCTATCTTTTATTTTAAAGTATTCATCTTCAATTAAATATTCTGGATCAAGAGATAACTCTATTTTTCCATGAATGGTTGCTGTTTTTTTATAACTTTCTTCCTTGGTGTAGATGTTACTTCCCTCTTTTAAAGTAACATAATCAGAATAGTTTGATTTTACCTTTTCTAAATCTAATTTTGTAGCGATTATATTTGCATTAGTTTGTTCTTGTTCTTTCTTCTTAAAATAAATTAAAATCCCTATTATCAAAAACATTATTATCAAAAAAATTTCTACACCAATTAAAATTTTTTTGGAAGAAGGGATCTTCTTTTTTTTCTTTTTCATTTTCACTCCTATAATTATAATATTTGAAATAACAATTTTTATTTCTTAATAATATTTTAACATAGTTTTCAAAATATAAAAATAGTTATGATAATATTTTTTTCTACATTATATATCCTATTTTGATAAATAATAACTTACTTTATTTATTGGAATATTTTAAGAGGCATATTCGTCATAAAAAAATCAAACTAAATAAACTAATGGTTATTTAAGTTTTCAAAGAAAAAAAAACAAACTCCACATTATAAGAGTTTGTTAATTGTCATAATGGCGCTTAATGTAGGGCTCGAACCTACGACCTATCGGTTAACAGCCGAGTGCTCTACCGACTGAGCTAATTAAGCAATAATCTCACATGACTTCCTAATTATATAATAGTTTTTTAAAGAAATCAAGTGATTTTTTATACTTTTTTATTATTTTTTTCATAATTTTATATTTTATGCTCTATTTTTAGCATTTTTTTCATTTTAGTTTCGTTTTTATTCAGTATTTTTAGGATTTGAAAATCCTTGATAAAGGGTATCTGTTGCTTTGGCATTTAGAGTTAAATCGCCTTTTACTCCTTTTAGAGCGGCATAGTATGCAGCGGCTCCTATCATCGTTGCATTATCTGTACAGTATTTTGTTTCTGGATAAGATAAGTGAATGTTGTTTTCTTTGGCCATTTCTTCTAGGCTTTCTCTTAGGCCTTGATTGGCAGCAACACCTCCTGCAACAATTAAATTTTTTACGTCATATTCTTGTAAGGCATGTTTGGTTTTCTTGGTTAAAATGGCGACGACTCTTTTTTGAAAAGATGTGCACATGTCATCAATTCGAATTTCATTTCCTCTTTGGTGTTCATTGTGAACGAGATTGACAACAGCACTTTTGATTCCACTGAAACTAAAATTAAAACTTGCATCATCTAGGGGATATGGTAAGTTGTAAGTATCTTTCCCTAGTTTGGCTTTTTTATCAATGATTGGGCCGCCTGGATAATCTAGTCCTAAAATTTTAGCAACTTTGTCATAGGCTTCTCCTACGGCATCATCTAGGGTGGAGCCAATTCTTTTAAAGGAATAATCTTCTTTCATATAGACTAAATCAGTATGTCCACCACTTACGACTAGGGCGATTAAAGGAAATGTTAATCTTTCTTTTAAGTTATTTGCGTAAATATGTCCTGCGATATGGTGAACTGGTATTAGTGGCTTTCCAGTTACAAGAGCGATAGTTTTCGCACATTCAACGCCAATTAAAAGCGAACCAATTAATCCTGGGCCGTAAGTTACACCGATAATATCAATATCATGAATATCCATATTGGCTTTTTCTAATAATTCATCTAAAACGATGGTAATACTTTCAATATGACTACGGCTAGCGATTTCAGGAACAACGCCACCAAACTTTTTATGAATGTCAATTTGGGTAAATACGACGGTTGCAAGATCAGTATTTCCATTTTTAACAATACTCATACTGGTTTCATCGCAACTTGATTCAATTGCTAAACAATAAATATCTTTCATTTACATCACCTGCTTTTCCATTAATATCCCATCTTCATCGCCATAATAAAATTTTCTTAAAGCGACTTCTCGAAAGCCAAAATTTTTATATAAGTTTCTAGCGATTTCATTAGTTATTCTTACTTCTAGGGTAATATTTAGAACGTGATTGTCGATTGCTTCTGCCACTAAATAACTCATTAACTTCTTCCCTATCCCACATCTTCGATAACTTTCTTCGACAAAGAAATTATCAATTTCCATTCTATCATAAATAAGGGAATATTCTAAGTAACCTAATACGGTATTGCTTTGATAAAATTCAATTCTTTTTAAATAAGGATTGGGGCTTTCTAATTCTTCTACTTCTCTAATCATGTCTCTCCTCTAAGGCTTGGGGTAATTTTAAATAATTTGGTTTGATACTAAAATAATTTTCTTCTTTTTTATTTTGGTAATAAGAGATAATTTTAGAAATATCTAATTGTTGTTTTGAAGATTTTATTTCTTCATGATTGATTTCTTCTAATGATACAATTGTTGGATGATATTTATCTATTATTTCTAGTACTTCTTCTTTACTACCAAAGTGTTCTTTGATGATTTTCTCTTTTTCTTTGTTATATAGACCTAAATAATAATGATTATGTTTTGCATCAATTAGAGATAGTATGGTTTCATTTGGATTAGATAGGGCTAACATTTTTAAAGAAGATACAGCTGTGATAGGAATTTTTTTTAAATAAGCATAAGTTTTTGCAATAGTTACGCCAATTCTTACTCCTGTAAATGAGCCTGGGCCTGTTACTACATAGATTTTTTCTATCCCATCTGGCGTTAGGGAAGCATTTTTCAAGACTTCATCAATAAAAGGAACAACATAGATAGAATGCTGGTTCGGAATACTTTTATTGATTTCACTTAAGACTTTATCTTCCTTTAAAACGGCAATAGATACATCACTTGCAGAAGTATCTATAAATAGGCTTATCATAGGGCATCCTCACAGGCACGAATATATTTTTCTCCGTGTGGAGTAATTACCATTACTCTAGAGTTTTCCCCAGTAATTTTGAACGTAATATCTAATCTTTCAAGAGGAAGGACGTCTTCTATCATTTCTGCCCATTCAATAATGGTAACGCCTCCTTTATCAAAATATTCTTCAATTCCTAAGTTATCGATTTTTCCATTGGTCCGATAAACATCTATATGATATAAAGGTAATTCTCCTACATATTCCTTTATAATGTTAAAGGTTGGAGATGTTACGTCTTCTATTGCCATAGCACTAGCAAAGCCTTTCGTAAAAACAGTTTTTCCACTACCTAAATCTCCATTTAAGCAAATTACCATATTTGGAAATTTTTCAGATTCTAGATTTTGTGCAACTTCGATGGTTTCTTCATCACTTCTTGTTGTTATTTTATATGTGTTATTCATTTTGTTTCACCTTTCCTCTTTCTATAAATTCATTATACAAATTATTAGTTAAATTGACAATAGATTTTTTTTAATTAAAATACTTAAATTTATTCTTCCTTTTAGATAAAAAATTATTTTTTCATTAAAGATATAATTTTTCTTTATTTTAAATTCTACTTTACATTATTTTAAATATTTATTATATTATAGTTAAGAAAGGAGTGAAAATGATGGTTGATTATAATTTTGAAAATTATTCAAAATTAGCAGCGATACTAGGTGGTGTAGGAATATTCTTTTTATTATTTTTGATTGTTCTTATGATTGCTATTATTGTAGTAGAGGTTATTGCTTCATGGAAGTTTTTTCAAAAATGTGGCAAGAATGGATGGGAATCTATTATTCCTATTTATAATTCATGGATAAAAGTGGAAATTGCCGGATTAAACTGGTGGTGGTTTTTATTCTTAATTTTCTCTGTTTTGGGATCTATTAGTGGCAATGATAGTTATAAAGTACTTGTTGGAATTGTTCCTTTATTTGGAAACTTTGTATGTAATTATAATCTTTCTAAAAAATTCCATCAAGATACAGGATTTGCTATTTTAATGACTTTATTTCCTTGGTTAATGATTCCTATTATAGCTTTTAGTAAAAAGTATCAATATGATTGTTCTGTTGTTGTTAGTAAAAACGGAATATTTAAAGATGATAGTAATGTAGATACTTCTTTTAGTAATAGTACAAATACTAATTCTAATAGTTCTTATTGTATTAACTGTGGAACTAAGTTATCTTCTGATGATAAATTTTGTCCAAATTGTGGAAAAGAAAAATAAAAAGAAAAATATGCCTAGTTAGAGAATTAGGTATATTTTTTCTTTTGGGGAATTATTTTTATTTTTTTTATTATTTCTGATACATAATTTCATTTTTGTGATACAATTTAGGTATATAAAAAAGAAAAAAGGAGAACATTATGGAAAATAGAAGCAATTATCATGTTCAACCAGAGGGTGTATGGATTTATAATGAAGAAAAAGGGACAATGTATAGGACTAAAAATGGGATTAAAATAGAAATTCCTTATGATATTCAAATGGAGAATATTGGAGAAAAACAATTCGATAGAATAATGAAACAACAAGAAGAGGCTGAAAAATATTTTTATTTATTTCAAAAGTCAGACGTCCAAGATAGTAGAATGCTTGATACTTTATATTTTATGTTAGATGATTATTATAATTTTTTAAATACTGACAATCAAAAAAGTTTTATTGAAAAGATGAGTTTAATTTCTAAATCAGGATTTGTTGATGAACAAAATTCATCTTATTTACAAAATTTTTGTACGACTTTAACTCAAGATAGTTATGATGATTTTTATCATATATTTGATGAATTTAAAAATTACAATCATTATGGGTTAGACAATGCTTTAGAAAATGGAATGGAAGAACATCACTACCGCAGTTAATAATTCTAGAAAAAATCTAGAGTTATTTTTTTATTCATAAGAAAAAGACTACGTATTTTCTAGGTAGTCCTTTCATTATTTAGTATCTGGAGTAACAGCAACATAATCACCGAATCTAGAAGTAACTTCGCTTCCCTGTGCAGAAATAAAGGTTACTGTTCCTTGAAAGAAATTTGTGGTAGTTGCTGGAGTATTGGCTACGCCTGAACCTGCTGTTTGGTTTGTTCCGGTTTCACTTAACCATACCACGATATAATAAACTTGTGCATCAACAAAAGTTGTTGAACTATCTCCTGTATCATTACTTGTACTTGCATCTTTTGGGGATAGAAATTGATTATATACTAAAGCCGACGTCACGTCATTTGCTTGAACATATCCTGTTCCTGTGTGTTTACTTACACGAATATAATTTTTATTAATAATTGTATAGGGATTTCCTTGAATAGTTGCACTTTTTGTGGCATTAGCATAAGTATCAATAATTTCTCCTTTATCTAGTCCACTGGTAGCATTTGAACCAAGGGCTGTCCAAGTAAATCCAGTTGTATCAGTTTGTCTTGCTGTTGAAGTTCCGGCCGTTGTACATGAGGCTAAATTTCCAGAAGTTTCTGTGCAAAATGCCTGTGCCCATCTCATTGTTGTTGCTGTAGCACTTCCCCAAGTGGTATAATCGGTTGGCGTTCCTGAACCACCTGTTAAGGTTACATAGCCATCAAAATACATACCAGCACTACTGCTATTATTAATGGTAATTTTATAAACTTGACAAACGGCGTTACCGTTATCATCTACGCATATTCCTTTGGTACTAGCATTGGATACTGCTTTTTGAACCATTGAATTGGTCATAGGAATTAAACCACTGGTATTATCTACATTCGTCTTCTTTGCTACACTAATATCAAATTTAATACTAGCCATATTACCAGTAATCACATTATTTACGGTAGCAGTTGCAGTATAGTATGCAAATGTTGCTCCAGTTATGGCTACTACTAAAGTAAGTATTCCTATTATTACGTAAATTAAATTTGTTTTAGATTTTTTTCGTTCTTCACTCATTTTTCCACTCCTTCTATTTTCTTCATTATAACAAAAAAGGATGAATATTGCAATAAAGGTAATTATAAAAGCACTAAAATTTTGTTGCATTATTCTCTAGATATTGTTATAATTAATTTATAATAAGATATGGAGGAATGAAATGAATGAAACAAATGTAGAGAATAATCAATCAAATGATTCCAAAAAAATTATAACTTTAGTAGTTCTGGTTTTAACTATTATGGTTTGTACAACGAGTGCTACCTATGCTTATTTTGCAATTAGTGCTACTAATAATACAACAGTTACTGGAGAAGCTGCCACTGCAAGTTTATCTTTAACTGTTAAAAAAGTGTTACCTACTGCAACAAATACTGGTGTTATGGTGCCACAACGGAGTTATAAAGGAACGACAGCGACTTATGCAGCCTCAAATGAAGTGTTGACTTCGGCTCTCAATAACTCCTCTCCAGGAAAGTGTGTTGACGGAAATAAGAACATTGTATGTCAAGTTTATACCGTTCAAATCACAAATAATAGTTCTGCTACAGTATCCCTTCGTGGAACGTTTACTTTAAAAGCAAAAGATAAAAGTAAATTTACTAATTTAAAATGGTATATTTTATATCAAGGAAAGTCAGCATCCACAGATGCAACTTATGCTAATCCTAATACTTCTGGAACTTTAACCCAAACGCTAAACAACGGAGGTAGATATGCTTATGGATACAAAATGAGTAATACGGCTTTGACAAACAGTGCACATGGATTTGATTCAACTACTTTGTCAACACTTTCCTTGGCAAAGTCTGGTTCCTATTATTTTACAATTGTTGTTTGGATTGAAGAAACAGAAGAAGATCAGAAAAATGCAGATTACGGAAATTTCCTTGGTACAATAGATTTTTTTGCAGTTAATTCAACTGGTGCTCAGATTGGTGGTATTACTTCTACTATTACTGGATAATAAAAATACTTATTTATAGACTTACTTTATATTAAGTGGTCTTATAAATAAGTATTTTTTTGTTCAAAAAAAGAACCGAATGGTTCTAATCATCGGAGAAGAAATCATTGAAAAAGTCATCACTACTTGTTCCTTCATCATATAATTTTTTATCTTCTTTATTTTCAATTTCAGCTTCGATTATTTTTTTATCTTTTTGTTTTTGGTCTTCTTGTTCTTGTTTTTCTTCTTCTTCTAATTCTGCTATTTTAGCATCTATTTTCTTTACTAATTCATCAAGATTAACATTAGATTCTTCTTTTGAAATACTATTATTTCCTAGAAGAGAATTTAAACTTTCCTCACCAAATGGAGATTTTGTTGAAGATGAATCCGTTAAGTTACTAAAAGGATTTCCTCCCCCTAGCCCACTCATTCCACCAAAAGGATTAGGGGATGAGAACGGGTTGGACATTCCACCAAAAGGACTTCCTCCTAGGCCACTCATTCCTGATAGTCCTCCCAAAGCACCTTCTCCAGAGCCATTCATCATTGAATCCATTTTCTCTTTTTTCTTTGCTTTTACGAAATCTCTAATATCAAATAATTGAACTTCCTTTTTTTCTCGCACAGGGTAATCAGATTTTCCATAACTTTCACCCCAAGCGTTTTCTTTATTCATTTTCCAATCGGGAGCCATTTTTGTCTTAAATGGCATCATTCGAAGTCGCAACCATATTACTTGCCCCATTGGCATTCTTTGTAGATCACTTACTGTAACAAGTGGTGTTGAAGAAGTCTTTTCTTTTTCTTTAGATTTTACTTCTCCACACATTTTACTCAATTCTTCTAATGCTTGCAATTCACTACTGATTAGATAGAGAATATTACAGTTACCTTTGATTGTTTCGGCATCCTCTTTTCCATATACTTTTGTTAATTGGGCAAAGTTTTGAATGATAAAAGTAAATCTAATATGTCTTGAACGAGCTGCCGTAACCATAGTAGTTACATCTTTTAATGGTGGCATATTGGCAAATTCATCTAGAATAAAGTTTGTTCTAAATGGTAAATGGCCACCAGATTCTTGAGCAACATCTATTAATGTTTCATAACATTGTTTAATAAAGATTGTTGCAAGTGGATGTAATGTCTTCTTTTCATCCTGAACAATCATAAATACTGCTGTTTTTTTTCTTCCAATATCTTTCATATCAAAATCACTATAAGATAACATTTCGGATAAATTATCACGTGAAGAAAATAATTTTACTTTTTGTTTAAATGTTGATAAAACACCACCTTTTGTTTCTTCTGGTGCGTATACCGTTCCAGATGCATTAATGTATGCTGGACGAGATGGATCTTTCATTTTAAAATATTCTTTAATATAATTGTTGTTTGGACCGCCAAATCTTTCTTCTCCTAAATTTGACATTAAATTCATACTATTTAAATTTACTTCTTCTTTTTTAGCATCTTCAAATAATCCTAGGGCAAGTCCTGAAAAATAATCTGCTCCTGACTTCTCCCAAAAGGGATCACCTGTATTTTTTTCATCATATAAAATATTTAAGGCTAAGTCATCTAATAATTCTACGGACTTATCCATATTTCCATTTTGATATAGATCATAAGGAAGGGTCATTGGATTCCAGGCATTTCCTTTTTGGGGATCACGAAAATTTAAAACAATAATGTTATATCCTTTATTCCTTAGCATTTCTGCTGTTCCTTCGTAAAGTTCCCCTTTAGGATCGGTTAAAACCATTGATTCTCCAGCTTTTGCTAAAATTTTTATCATGGGAAATACAACATTTTGAGTTTTACCAGAACCAGTGGCACCAATAATTAAATTATGTGCTTCTCCGTCATCTACCCAGATTTTTTTGCCGTCATTAATAACGGCAATACCTGCATGCTCTGATGTGGGGGAAGATGGATCAACTTCGTACAAAGTTGCCTTCATTTCTTTGTCTTTACACCATCTCGAATATCCTTTATCTTTCTTTTGGGTGGTGATTCCAAAACCTTTTTCTCTATCAAAGAAATATGAACCGACTGAAAAGAAAACTCCTGCTAAAACTAATAAAAATAGAGTGATTGTGGTTGGTAAATAGCGTATAGTGAAGGCTTCAAAAGGAAGAATTCCATATAAGGTTCCTTGCGTCGCTAAGGAATGTGCATTTAAAACTCCTATTGCACAAAAGTATAATAAAAGAAAACAAAATCCTACAAATATCTTAATATCCTTTGCATCTGCTCTAAATTTAAATTTCATTAGTTTTCCTCCTTAATCGTTTTCATTATACCATAACTCTAAAGATCTATCAATTGAATTTCTGGTATTTTTGTTAATTGTAGGTTATAATTTAAGCTTTTTTTAATAACAAATACAATTTTTTGTTGTAATCAAAAGGTTTTTTTGCTATGATAGTAATGTACTTTTAAAAGGAGGAATAGAGAGTATGGAAAACGAAGAAAAGAAAAAGTCTTCTTCACGTTCTTCTTCAAAAAAAGCAGAGAAAAAAGTGAACGATAAAAATGAAAAAAAAGAAAAAACGAATGTCAATAAAAAAATAGATAAGAAGACTGAAAAAGTTAATTTAGTTAAAAAGGAAGAAAAAGAGAGTTCCAATAGTCTTCTAATAGAAGAGATAGATGAAGATTTAGAAGATATGGAGGAAACAGAAGTTAAAGAAGAAGCGAAAGAAAAAGAGGAAAAAAAGGCAAAAGAACTAAGAAAAAATGTTGAAAAAATTGAAAAAATAGCAAAAGATAAAAAGAAAAAAGTAAATACTTCAAAAAATCAAAATAGTAAGTTCAATCATTTTTTTGCATTTTTTGAAAAACATCATATTGCTATTTATTCCTTTATTGCTGGAGTATTTATCTCTACGTTAATAGCCTTTATTATTTGGCCCGATAGAATTGCTACTTTAAAGGATGGCACGCAACCAGTTGTTAAAATTAATAAAAAGACCTATACTGCTGATGATTTATACGAAGATATGAAAAGTTATTATTCAGTTAGTTTACTTTTAGATAAAATTGATAATGATTTACTTACAACGATGTATCCTGAAGATGATACAATGACTAGTGAAGTTAAATCTAATGCCGAGTATTATTTTAATACTTATAAGCAATATTATAATTATACTCAAGAGCAATTTTTAGAAAAAAATGGTTTCTCTAGCTATGATGCTTTTCTTGATTATTTGAAACTTGACTACAGAAGAAATAAATATTTAGAAGACTATATCAAGAAAAATTTAAGTGAAGATGAAATTAAGAAATACTATGATGAAAATGTATTTGGTGATATTAACACACAACATATTTTGGTAGAGGTTAAGTCCGATAGTGATTCTGATGATAGCAAAAAATTAAGTGATGAAGATGCTAAGAAATTAGCTGAG
Organism: uncultured Bacilli bacterium; assembly: GCA_934140355.1. Classification (GTDB taxonomy): domain Bacteria; phylum Bacillota_I; class Bacilli_A; order RF39; family UBA660; genus RUG11198. The sequence goes on from CAKPBH010000028.1 coordinate 15,094, forward strand.
GAAATTATTACAAAATTGAATGATGGTACTAGTTGGGAACAAATACAAAAAGATTATAAAGATAAAATTACTTATGAGGATTTATCTTACCAGTCATGGGATGCTTCTTTGGAAGATTCATTTATGACTGCTTTAAAGAAAATGGATAATAATTCTTATTCAGAAGAACCCGTTAAAACTTCTTATGGATATCATGTTATTCATCGATTAGATCAAAAGAAAAAACCTACTCTAAAAAAATCTAGAGACAAAATTATTTCTAATTTAGTATCTGATAAAAAATCTGCTGATTCTAACTTATTATATAAATCTTTAATTTCTTTAAGAAAAGATAAAAATATCGATTTTAGTGATACAGTGATGAAAGCAAAATACGAAAGTTATTGTAACCAATATAAGTAAAGTGATAAACTCGTTCTTGAAATATAAAGGCGAGTTTTTTTATTTACAGACTCTTGAAAAATCACATCTAATTTTTAGGTGTAATTTTTATCCTATTTTATTTTTTAAAATTTTAAAAAAAGACTCATTCAAACTAAGATATATTTAATATGAGTCTGTAAATAAATTTGCAACAAATAATTTTTACTAAGTCTATTTATTTTCAAAGAAACCAAATTTATAGACTTTCAAATATTGTGATAGTTTGCCATTTACATAGAAGTATTTACACACCTAATTAGGGCCTTTTTATAACTGCTCAAAAGTTGAAGTAACTTCTGATGATAATAACTTGTTATCATTTAACCATTTAGTAAAATAATTTATTATTTTGTATTTAACTAAATTACTCATTTTTGTTCCATCCGCATATGATATACAACTTAATTTACTACTATTATTAGCAAATGCTATTTTACCATCATTATCAATTTTGTGTTGAATATTAACTAACTTACCTTTATATGATAACTTAAATCCAGCGAGAGAATTTTCATTTTGAAATTCAATGTAATAATTACTTGATTTTTGTGTGTATGGATTTATCATTAATAAATATCCAAAACTACATATTCCAATTGATGACATTATGATAAATTCATAGTTTAAATTTATTATTCCATATGCAAAAGAAAAAAAGAAACCAATAAAAAACAATGACATTACTGCTACTATTAAAATAGCACCTATACCAAATTTAGGCTTAATTTCCCCATTCACCAATTTTATTCCTAATGCTGCCCCAACAATATTACCAATGTTCATGCATATTTCCCTCCTTCCTATTCTAATTAGAACACATCAAGTAAATTTTTTATAAAAAACTAGGATAATCGCCCAGATCTAACAGTTTTAATTCAAAAATCTTCTCTAGATATTATAAGTTTTTTCTTTGTTAACTTACTTGTAGGCTTTCGTAGATACAGTATAATACCAACATCGAAGGAAATAATATGAGGTTGAGTATAAGAGAAAAAAGCCAAATCAATCATATCCATAATTGAAGATTACACTACTATTAACATAAAAAGAACAACAAGAACTGTTGAAATATTTGGAAATCAATCAAAGATTGAAGAAAGATTTAGAAAAGAAAACACAATTTAAAAAATAAAGAATACATTAGTGATTTAAACACTATGGATTAGAGAATTTTGAGATTTCAAAAGCTGTCAAATTTAGGGTTATATCATATTTTCTTAGTATTATTGTTCAAATAGAACCTTTTTTATTTAATTGACATTATATTATACAAAAGATATATAGAAATAATACAAATTTAGAAATACAAAGAAAAAATAAAAATACTTCTTTAGCTTTCTCTAATATATAGGAAATCTCTTAAGAAGTATTCTTTTTTTATTAATGGTTACGTCTACTAGAAATTTGATTCTTTTCTTTGATATTGGTTAGGCTTTTAAAATGTGCCTTACCTCCTATGTACTGCAATGATTCTAAGCCTTTGATGCTAGTTAGACTATAAAAATATGCACCTCTTCCTATGTGCCGCAATGATTCTAAGCCTTTAGCATTGGTTAGGTTAGCAAAATTTGCATCTTTGTTTATAGTTTGTAATGACTCTAATCCTTCGGCACTAGTTAGGCTAGGAAAAGATGCATCTCCTACTATGTGCTGCAATGATTCTAAGCCTTTGGCGTTTGTTAGGCTACGAAAATATACACCTCCTTCTATATTTTGCAATGAATTTAAACCTTCGGCACTGGTTAAGCTAGGAAAATTTGCACGTCCTCCTATGTTTTGCAATGAACTTAAGCCTTCAGCACTAGTTAGGCTAAGAAAATCTGCATCTTTTCCTATGTGCCGCAATGATTCTAAGCCTTTGGCGTTTGTTAGGCTACGAAAATATACACCTCCTTCTATATTTTGCAATGAATTCAAACCTTCGGCACTGGTTAGTTTAGTAAAATTTGCAGTGCCTCCTATATTCTTTAATGAACTTAAGCCTTCGGCGTTGGTTAGCCCGCCAAAATATGCAGCGCCTTCTATGTACTGTAATGATTCTAAGCCTTTGGCATTTGTTAGTCTAGGAAAATACGCATAATCTCCTATATTCTGTAACGAACTTAAGCCTTCCGCACTAATTAGACTACGAAAATTTGCCTCGCCTTCTATGTACTGTAATGATTCTAAACCCTCGGCACTAGTTAGACTATCGAATCTTGCATTACCAAAAATAACTTGTAATTTTGAAAAATGTGATGGTACGTTTTCTTCATCAGACCAATCTAAATTTCCATAAAATAATCTAATATTTTCATTTTCATAAAATTCACTTGAGTCTGTTGCAATTTCTTTTTCAGATACTTTAAAAATATTAGATAAGTCTTGTTTTTGATTTCTCTTTTGTATAATCTCTCTAATTCTAGGATCTGTTTTCCAACCAAATCCTTCAATTTTATTATTAATTTCATATAAGAAAGTTAAATCATCAATGGAGAATTCCAAGCCTTGTTCTTGTTTTTTTTCTAATATGGTAAGATGTTTCATATCACTAACTTTTTTTTGATAGTTTTCTTTATCGGGAAATTCCTCTAATTTTTCATCTAATATTCTTTCCATACTAGACTCTAAATTTTGATCTTTTGCTATTCCTCTTATTTCTCCAATTGTTGATTTTCCATCCATTCGAATGGCAATTCTAGGATTTTTGTATTCATTATTTTTATCTTTTGTATAATAAATATAAAAATCACCATTTTCTAATTGTTGCTTTGCAACATTTTCCCCAGCTGTACACCATCCTGTATTTTTTCCTTGTAAAGATTCTAAGAGAGGATGATAGTCGCTTCCTTGCTCATATTTTATCCATATTCCTTCTGTTTCTTGGGATTTTTCTTGTTCAATTACTTTTTTTAGAAAATAAGTATATAATTTCTTAAAACT
>CAKPBH010000029.1 GCA_934140355.1 uncultured Bacilli bacterium
TATAATTTCTTAAAACTTTCTCCATTTTCTAATGCTTTTGCTTCTGATGATGATAATTCATTTTGTCCTATTTGATGTATTAGGACATCATATACTTGAGATAATACTTCTCGATTTAATTCTATATATGGGGCGGTTGTATTTTTTGTTCTTTTAAGGAATTCTTTTTTTTTCTTGAGCAAAAGTACCTAGTTTTAACATTCCTTCAAAAGCATAATTTTTAAACCACATAGGGTACATGGCATCATCACTACAAAAGTATTCTATCCAGCTATTTAATGAACTTTTTTGTTCTTCTTGAATTTGAGATAACATTTCTTTTCTCTTTTCTTCCGTTATATTGATATTTCCATATCCTTGTTCATGAGCAATTTTTTTCTGTAGATTAATGTATGATTCAGGAAGTGTTTTTATCACATATTTGTTGTAATAAAGCTGCTTTAACATATTCATTTTATGTTTATTCTCTTTTGCTTGATTATGGCTTTTTTCTAATCTTTCCATATATTTTCTTATTTTTTCTTCTGGGGTATCACTTTTACTTGCTATATGCATAACAATATCTTTATTATGCATATTTTTATTTAGATGATTTAAAAAATCTTCTCCCGTTTGATATTTCATAGTTAACTCCTCCTCTTTTGATAAATTATATCATATTTTCTTAGTATTATTGTTTAAATGAAGGTTCTGTTTATTTAATTGACATAATATTGTAACAAAGGATTGAGTTAAAAATTAAAATATAGAATTTTACTTGTCTTTTTTTATAGATTTTATCATATATTATTATGGAAGTTAGAAGTTATAAAATAAAAATGTTTAGTTTTACGTTAAAAATTATTAATTGACTGGTGATAGGTTGTTACTATTCACAACTAAATTTAACAATTGAGTTCATTTTATATTTTTTTGTCGGTTTTTGTAGTAGTGATAGGGCTAGTATTTTTGTAAAATAATATTTATACTATTATTATAGAAGTTAAAGAAAGAGGTGCAAAAAATGAATGGAAAAGTAAAATGGTTTAGTAATGAGAAAGGTTATGGCTTTATTGAACATGCTGCAAGTGAGGATATATTTGTTCATTATTCAGCAATTAAACAAGATGGATATAAAACTTTATCAGAAGGGCAACTTGTAAATTTTGATTTGATTGAAACACCTAAGGGACTTCAAGCAATTAATGTAACAACTTCTGTTCCTTCACAAATAATTAGTCATTATTAAAAAGCAGGAAACTGCTTTTTTTGTGTAAGTGTAAATTTTTTAATTTTCTAGCATTGAAAAAAATGAAGGATTGATAATTTAATGAAATAAAAAAATATTCTTTTATAGTTTAACATTTTTTTTTACAGTTAAGATTTTTATATTTTCGTACGGTAAGTTTTTTTCTATCTTAGTGTATTTTTTTACTTTTAATAAGTTGATATTGTTAAAGTTTGCAATTTGGCAATAATTTCTTTGGCAAAGTTAATGCTGTATGTGAATTTAGAATCATGATTAGTATATTTTGTACCAAAGGAATTTTGTTCTAGTATAGGAACAACAAATACTGTACTTGGAGTAGTAATTCGAATGGTAATTTGAAAACAGGAAGTATTAAAGGAAGGCATAATTGTTTTTGTAGAACTATTTTTAGAAAAGTAGATTTGGTTATCTAAAAGAATTTCGTAATTTGTAAGTTCTGATGGAGTGCATTTTAATGATTCTTCTTTGTTATGAAAAACTAGTATATTATTTTTATCAATGGATAGTCCAGCATTTAGTTTATTAATCTTTTGGTAAATAGGGGTTATTCCTAGTAAGTATTTTGTCTTTTCTTGAATGATTTTGTTACGAAATTCTTGGTTATTTAGGATGTTAATTAGAGTATCTATTTTATCAGATGAGCCATTTATTTCTAGAAGAACATTCATTGTGAGAATGATTTTACTCATAAGATTGTTTTTTATAGTTGTTGCGTTTAAAGTGGAATAATCAAATGCTCCGTATTCGTTTGTGGAAATTATCCATAAATAACTGTTTGTTGGAATGATAAAGTATTCTTTGTTGCTTTTTATTTCTTTGGCGTAAAATACTTCTAAATATGTTTCTTGAATGGGAATAATATTACTAATAATTTTAGCTTTTTCTTCATTGATATCAGGACAATTATTTAGGATAAAATTGATTTTTTGTTCTAGGTTATTATCTTTTTGGATGGTGATTTTATATAAATTTTGAAATGTTGTTGTGGTATTTAGAAGATTATCTAGAGTATCATTTTCTTGCTTGATAGTATTGTATTTGTCTTTTATGTTTTTTATTACTTGATTAAACATGTTATCCCTCGTTTCTATCTTTACTTTTATTCTAATATGGTTTTTATTATAATGCAAGCAAAAATAGTATCTAATCTTTTTATTTTATGGTAAGATAAAAATAGGGTAGGTAGTTTTTATGAATTATTATTTTTTCTTTGTACAGGGGCTTGATATTATTGCTTGGTTGTTTATTCTTTTTAGTTATTATCGTAAAAATACGAATAAGATTTTAGTTTTTCAGATTATTGCTACTTCTTTTTTTATTTTTCATTATTATTTGCTTGGGGCTTATAGCGGGGTGTTTATTTGTTTGTTGGAAGAAATTAGAGATTATTTGTATTTTAAGACGGATAAAGATAAATATCTATTTTTTTGTAGTATTCCGTTTGTTATAGGAATAGGGATGTTTAGTTATCATAATCCTTTTGATTTGTTGCCTATTTTTTCTACTTTAATTGATGGATATAGTTTAACTTATGGGAAGAGGGTTGTTTTATTGGGAAGTATTGTTTCTTATTCTTTGTGGGTGATTTATGATTTTTGTGTTTTATCATATACAGGGATGATTACTGATTCTTTGGTAGTTTTATCTAATATTGGGATACTTTTTTATGAAATAAGTACGTCTTTATTTAGTAAAAAGAAATGTCATAAGGAATAATTGATTTAAGTATTTTTATCAAATCAGAAAAAAAGATAGACTTTATTTTATTAATTAGTGTATAATGGAATTTATGAGGTGAAATTTATGTTAGATATTAAATTTGTGAGAGAAAATCCTGATAAAGTTAAGGAAAATATTAAAAAGAAGTTTCAAGATAAAAAGTTACCTTTAGTGGATGAGGTAATTGATTTAGATAAGAGAGTACGGGAGTTAAAGGCTGAGGGAGATACTCTTCGTCAGACTAGAAATACGGTTAGTGATGAGATTGGTACTTTATTTCGTGAAAAGCGTGTAGATGAGGCTAATGCAAAGAAGGAAGAAGTTGTTCAGATTAATGAGAAATTGGTGGATATTGAGAAGGAAGAGGAAAAATTATCTATCCTTTTAAAGGAAAAAATGATGACTATTCCAAATATGATTGCTCCGGATGTTCCTATTGGAGAAGATGATAGTAAGAATGTGGAGGAAGAAAGATTTGGAGAACCTGTTGTTCCTGATTATGAGATTCCGTATCACTCTGATATTATGGCAAGTTTTAATGGCTTAGATAAAGAGGCTGCTGGTCGTGTTAGTGGTGCTGGATTTTATTATTTGATGGGAGATATTGCTAGGCTTCATTCTGCTGTTCTTTCTTATGCTAGAGATTTTATGATTGATAAAGGATTTACTTATTGTATTCCTCCTTATATGATTCATGGGGATGCTGTTGATGGAGTCATGTCTTTTGAAGAGAAGGATGCCATGATGTATAAAATTGAAGGAGAAGATTTATATTTGATTGGTACTAGTGAGCATTCAATGATTGCAAAATTTAAGGATCAATTATTGAAAGAAAGTGATTTACCTATTACGATGACTTCTTATTCTCCTTGTTTCAGAAAAGAAGTTGGTGCTCATGGAATTGAGGAAAGAGGTGTTTATCGAATTCATCAATTTGAGAAACAAGAAATGGTTGTTATTTGTCGCCCAGAAGATAGTGAAAAGTGGTATGATAAGATGTGGAATTACTCTGTTGAACTATTTCGTAGCTTAGATATTCCTGTTCGAAAGTTAGTTTGTTGCTCTGGAGATTTAGCGGATTTAAAATATCGTTCTTGTGATATTGAGGCTTGGAGTCCTAGACAAAAGAAATATTTTGAGGTATGTTCTTGTTCTAATTTGACGGATGCTCAGGCTAGACGTTTAGGAATTCGATATAAAAAAGAAAATGGAGAAAAAGAATTTGCTCATACTTTGAATAATACGGTTATTGCTCCTCCTAGAATGTTGATTGCATTTTTAGAAAATAATTTACAAGAAGATGGTAGTGTATTAATTCCAGAAGTATTAAGGCCTTATATGGGTGGTAAGGAAAAGTTAGTACCTAAAAATTAAGAATTTAAAGAAGAATTGTTATCTGATTCTTCTTTTTTTGGTAATCGAGTTGATTAATAGTTAATTTTATGCTATATTAAATGAAATATTTGAGGAGGAAAATGGATGAGTAATATTTTAAAGACAAGGGAGAAGGGAAATTTAATTGTAATTAGTGGTCCTAGTGGTGCTGGTAAGGGGACAATTATTAAGAGCTTATTGTCTAGTGTTGAAGATGTATGGCTATCAATTTCTATGACTAGTCGTGAGATGAGGAAAGGAGATATTCCTGATGTTAGTTATTATTTTGTTTCTAAGGAAGAATTTGAAGATAGAATAGAAAAGGGAATATTTTTAGAGTATGCAACTTATAATGGGAATTATTATGGAACGCCTAAAGATAAGATTGTAGAGAAGTTGAATGCTGGTTTTGATGTTATTTTAGAGATTGAAATACAAGGGGCTTTAAAAGTTAAAGAATTAATTTCTGATGCAATATTTATTTTTATTATGCCTCCTAGTATGAGAGAATTAAGGAAAAGATTAGTTAATCGAGGAACGGATAGTGCAGATAAGATTTTATCTAGATTTAGACGGGCTTATCAAGAAATTAATGAGGTTACTAAATATAATTATGTTGTGATTAATGATGAAGTAGAAAAGGCTGTTAGTAAGGTTCGAGCAATTTTATTATCAGAAAGGTGCCGAGTAGATAGAATCGAGGAAGTTTATTTAAATAATGAAGAAGAGGAAATTCATGAGTTATTGGTAGATAAAGAACTTATTAATGAGGAGAGGGTTATTTAGTCTATTTTTGTTTTGGAGTTGATTTGATGAAGAATTTAGGGACAAAGGAATTAGAGACAGAACGTTTAATTTTAAGGAAATTTACTTTAGATGATGCAAAAGATATGTTTAATAATTATGGAAGTGATAGTGATACATCAAAGTACTTAGTTTGGAATACCCATAAAAATATTGAAGATTCTATTTCATATATTAAAGATGTATTAGAAAAATATAAAAATGATAATTTTTATTGTTGGGGAGTTATTTTAAAAGAAACTAATGCTTTGTTTGGAGCGATTAGTGTTATCGATTTGGATATTAAAAATCATACGGCGGAAGTAGGATATTGCTATGGTAGTAAATGGTGGGGAAATGGCTATGCTACAGAGAGTTTTAAAAGAGTGATTGCATTTTTATTTGATGAAGTTGGTATAGAGACTATTTATGCTGATCATTATTTAGACAATGTTGCTAGTGGTAAAGTTATGGAGAAATGTGGGTTGAAAAAAGAAGGAATTCTTCGGAAAAGAATGTATGATAAGAATGGTAACTTAAGTGATTTAGTTAGTTATTCAATTTTAAAAGAAGAATATTTGCATTCTGAAAAATAGAAATAATTGATTCGTTGTAAAATTGGTGTAAAAAAGAGAGTTATTTAGGAAAAAAATACTTAAAACTCTTTTTCTTTTATTTTAGGAGAAGAATAGGTAAGTATTATAAATGTAGAAAAATGTTTAAGTGTTGTTATTGTAATGTTTTTTGTTTTGAATTATAATTAGATTAAGAAATTATTGGAAAAGAGGGATAGATGTGGTTAAGTATAAAACAATGGATGCCAATGAGGCGGTTAGTAGAGTTGCTTATTTATTTAGTGAGGTGTGTGGAATTTATCCGATTACGCCGGCATCTCCTATGGCAGAGCATATAGATGAATATGCATCGCATGAAAAGAAGAACTTTTTTGGAAATGTTGTTGATGTTGTTGAGATGCAGTCAGAGGCTGGGGCCGTTGGTGTTGTTCATGGAGCCTTACAGAGTGGAGCGCTTGCTACTACTTTTACGGCAAGTCAAGGACTTCTTTTAATGATTCCTACCTTATATAAAATGGCTGGTGAGTTGCTTCCTGGCGTTATTCATGTTGCGGCTAGAAGTTTGTCAACGCATGCGCTTAGTATTTTTGGAGATCATCAGGATGTTTATGCAGTTAAGGGGACTGGTGTTTGTATGCTTGCTTCTAGTAATGTTGAGGAAGCCTATCATATGGCTGTTGTTGCACACTTAGTGGCAATTGAGTCTAGTTTGCCTTTTGTTCATTTTTTTGATGGCTTTAGGACAAGTCACGAGATTAATAAGGTTCGTTTGATGGATGAGGGACGTATTTCTAAGTTGATTGATAAAAAGGCAATTCTTCGTTTTAGAGAGAATGCAATGGATTCTAATCGTCCAACGACAAGAGGGACTGCTGAGAATGAGGATATCTATTTTCAACATACAGAGGCTAGGAATACTTATTATGATCATGCTGTTTTGGTTGTTTGTGATGTAATGAAACGAATTAATGAGATGAATGGTACAGATTATCAACCATTTAATTATTATGGAAGTAAGAATGCTACGATGGTTCTTGTGGCGATGGGAAGTGTTACGGATACGATTCGAGAGGTTGTTGATCGATTGAATGCAGATGGTGGAAATTATGGTGTTATTTGTGTTCATTTGTATCGTCCATTTAGTGCAAAACATTTCTTATCTGTTTTACCAAAGACAGTAGAGAGAATTGCTGTTTTAGATAGGGCAAAAGATGCTGGTAGTGTTGGAGAGCCTTTATATATGGATGTTGTCAATGTTCTTTGTGATAAAAATATTATGGTTATTGGAGGAAGATATGGTCTTTCTTCTAAAAATACAACGCCTGCACAAATTAAATCTGTTTTTGATTTTTTAGGAAGTAGAAAGGTTCATCATAATTTTACTGTTGGTATTTTAGATGATGTTACGTATCTTAGTTTAAAAGTTGATTCTAAGTTCTATTTACCGGAAGAGGGAATGAATTTATTAATTTATGGATATGGCTCTGATGGGATGGTTTCTACTTCTAAAGATTTGATTAAGATATTAGGAGATAATACAAAAAATTATGTACAGGGATATTTTCAATATGACTCTAAAAAAAGTGGTGGTGTTACTAGAAGCCATATTCGTATTAGTGATAAGGTAATTCATAAACCTTATTATGTTGAAAATGCTAAGGTTGTTGTTGTTAGTAAAGATAATTATATGTATTTGTATGATGTTTTAGATAATATTGTATCTGGTGGAATACTTCTTCTTAATACTTCCTTGTCGGAAGAGGATTTGATTCGTAGTTTACCAAATAAAGTGAAGTATTTACTTGCTAAGAAAAATATTCAGTTTTATGTGATTGATGCTTATGGTTTGGTGAATGCTTTAGGGTTAAGAGATAAAATTAGTACTTGTATGGAAGCGTGTATTTTTGAACTTATTGGTGTACTTCCTAAGAAAAAATACTTATCTATTATGAAAGAGTCTAATGAGAAAAGATTTTTGAGTAAGGGACAGTCTATTGTAGATGCTAATAATAAGGTAGTGGATAGGGCTTTATCAGAATTAAGAGAGATAAATGTTGATAAAAAATGGAAGAATTTGGTTTATTTTGATGATGATGCTTTATCTGATGAAGAAATTATTCGTCGCTTGAAGGGGGATAGTTTGCCTGTTAGTTCTTTCATTGATAAAGCAAATGGTGTTTTTGATGGTGGTAATACTTGGAGGGAAAAAAGAGATATTGCCGAGAGAGTTCCTTGTTGGAAGAAGGAGTCATGTATTCAGTGTAATCAATGTGCTTTTGTTTGTCCACATGGAGTAATCCGACCATTTTTATTGGATAAGAATGATACTGAAGTAGAAGCGGTTGATTCTATTTTCCCAAGAGACGTAAAGTACGCTATTGGTGTATCTTATAAAGATTGTACTGGCTGTGGATTATGTTATCAAACTTGTCCTGGTAAATTGGGAAACAAAGCAATTGAGATGCTTCCTTATGATAGAGATAAATTTAGTCAAGATGATTTTGATTATTTAGTAGAGAATAATATTAATGGTAGTTTTAAGAAAAATATTTTAAATGTCAAGAATAATGGATTTATCGCTCCTAAATTTGAATTTAGTGGAAGTTGTGCTGGCTGTGGAGAGACGGCTTATTTAAAAAATTTAACGCAAGTTTTTCAGGAAAGATTAATGATTGCTAATGCAACAGGTTGTTCTTCTATTTATGGGGCTAGTGTTCCTTCATTTCCTTATAAAATTGCTTGGGCAAATAGTTTATTTGAGGATAATGCTGAATTTGGTCTTGGTATTTATAAAGGGATAGAGGTTGCTAGAAGAAAAGTTTACCAATATATGAAAGAAAATCTGAATAAGGATAAAGAATTATTTTCTAAGTGGTTAGAGAATTTTAACAATGCAGATATTTGCCGGGAAGTTTTAGCTGAAATTGATTTTGATCAACATAAAAAGTTAAGACAATATGCTAGTTATATTGTACCTAATAGTATGTGGATTGTTGGTGGGGATGGTTTTGCTTATGATATTGGTTATAGTGGAATTGACCATGTGATTTCTAGAAATGATAATATTAATATTTTAGTTTTGGATACGGAGGTGTATTCTAATACTGGTGGTCAGGCTTCTAAGTCTAGTAATAAAGGGGCAGTAGCTCAATTTGCTTCTCATGGAAAACAAAGTTATAAAAAAGATTTAGCCCGTATGGCAATGTGTTATCCTAATTGTTATGTTGCTTGTGTTAATATTGGTTATGATAAAGAACAATATTTGCGTGTTTTAAAAGAGGCTGATGAACATAATGGGCCTAGTCTTGTTATTGCCTATTCTCCTTGTATTGAGCATGGAATAAAAAAGGGAATGGAATATAGTTTAGTGGATAGTCATTTAGCAACAGAATGTGGATATTTTCCTATATTTAGATATTCTCCAGAAAAGGAAAAATTTTATTTGGATAGTAAAAAAGTTGACTTTTCTTTGTATGATCATTTTCTAGAAGGAGAGAATCGCTATTTAAATTTGAAAAGAGTTAATCCAAAAGAGGCAGATATTATTTTAGAAGATCAGAAAAAGAATGCAATGAAAAGATATGAATATTTACAAAAATTAAGCGATGAATAAAGATGTAAAGAAACAATTTAAAAAAGAAGAAATATGGGGACTTGGTATTTTGTATTAGTTAAAGAAATGGATGTTTGGGAAAATATTGGTCAAAATTTTGATATTTTCCTTTTTCTTATATTGTTTATGTTGGTAGTAGATTATTTTAAAAATGGGTTTAGAAAATGAATTATGATTTATAGTAAACATAAATTATGAAGAATGTGGGGGATAAGGGTTATTGAAAAATTCTATTTTGGTATCAAGAAAAAATATTTGGAATTTTAATGTTTGGTGATATAATAGAGTTATAGTAGAAGAGGAGTTGGAAAAAGTGGCTGAAAAGTTAAAAGGTAAGAAGTTGAATTTTAATGATTCTGATAATAAAAAAGATGTGATTTTGGAGAATAAAGAAATTGTTCGTGATGAAATGGATAATGTTGATTTGTCAGAAAATACTTTTAAGGTAAAAACTAGAAGGATAAAGAAACCTCGTAGGAAAGGAATTTCTTTTACGCAAGCAATAAATGTTTCTGAAATTAAGAAGGCATCAGAGAAAGTAGCAAAGAAGGAAAAGATAAAAATTAAAGGTAAAAAGATAAAGAAAAAAATAGCAGATGAAGAAGAAAAAATTACGGATAATGAGTTAGAAAATGAAGAAACAATGTCAATTGCTGTGATTCTTTTCATATTGATTGTATGTTTTGCTATTGGTATTGTACTTGGTTATTTGTTATATCATATCGCTATTAACAGTAGTAATGTTTTATTAATTGTTCAAAAATTTTTATTTTGATTGACAATCTAATGTAAATCGTATAATCAAATGTAGCTAGATAGGTTACATTTGATTTTTTTACGTTGACTTATGTTATAGAAATCAGTATTCTTTGTTTATCTTACTTGAAATTTTAGGTAGAAATAAGATTTTATTAGATTAATAGAAGGATGTGATTTTATGATGGAAATGGCTATTTATTTTGTTTTTTTATTTTATCAATGTGATGAGGTGAAAAGAAAAGTTATTTTAAGAAACATATTTTTAATTGATTTTGTTTCTGAATATACAATTTCTATTAGGAATGATAGCGTTTACTTCAATTTGTATTCTAGTTCTGTTTATTATCAGTATGTTTTTCGACTGAAAAATTTGAATAAGAAAAAAAGAAAGTATGTTACTTCTTTTCAAGAAGACAGAATTAGGTATTTTATTATTTTGGTTGATTTATATGATTCTTCTTCTTATTTGAAATATTCTTTTGATATTTTATCTAAATTTTTACTTACTTCTTCAAAAAAAGAAGCTAATGATTTATTTCATCAACTTCTATAATTGGTTTTTTTTGATATTCTTTTCGCGTTAATTTTTTGGAAAATGGAAGATAGTATATTGATAGAGCGCGGTATTCTAAATCAAGATTTTTTGAGAAATTTTTTTGATATGCCGTAATGATAGGAATAGAAAGTTCTTTTTTGATTTTGTTTAGATAGTTTTTTCCCTTTTTATTGAATCCGGTAATACGGATGTAATCAACCTTTATTTTGTTTGCTTCTTCTTTTGTAAAAGAGGTTAAGATATGGATTAGCATACGATTGATTTTGTTGTAAGTGTACCTTTTTGTTTTTAAAGATTCAACGAGTTCTTTCCAAGTATTTGTAGTGTAAATTACTTTTTTTATTTTATTTTCGATTCCTTCATCAACAGTTTGATAAATGGACAAGTCTTTTTCTGTTATAATTTTATACTTTAAGTAAGGAAAATAGCTTTCTAAGGTTAGATTTTTTTGTAGATATTTTTCTGTATTAGGTGGTAAATATTGGTTTACTTTTTCTTGACTTTGAATTTTTTTTCTAATTAGTGAGGCACTCGCTATATCGTTTTCCTCTTGTTCTCCATGGTAGGAGCCGATTCTTTTGATTAAGACAGGTTTTATAGAGGAATTTAGGTTAAGGATTTCTTTTATATAAGAAATTCCTAAGAGATCATTTGGTTCTTTTGTTGTATATCCAATTGTGTCGTTTAGTGCTTTACTTAGGGCTGTTGGGTAATTAATTCCAGTATTTAGGTAGTTTTTTACTTTTTCTTGATATTCTTTATTTTTTATTTGAGTTTTTGCAATTGTAGTTAGTTTTTCTAAATCGTTTGATTCACTTCCAAATGCTAAAATATCGATTTTTAGGTGATTTAGGATTTCAAGAGCTCCCTTGGCGAAAATGTCTGCTGATTGAGTTGCGTAAAAAAAAGGAAGTTCTACTACTAAGTCAATTTGGTTATTTAAAGCGATTTTTGCTTTGTCCCATTTATTAACGATTGAAACATCTCCTCTTTGTGTAAAACTACTATTGGTGATTAGAATTAAAGTAGAGTTTGGATAATTTTTTTTAATTTCGTTAATTTGATATAGATGGCCTAAGTGAAAAGGATTATATTCAGCAATTATTCCTATTATTTTTTGATTCATACTTTTCCTTCTTTCATAGAATATAATTAGAGTATAACATATAATGATTGGGCTTAGTATATGCAATTTTAATAATTGTTAAATAATTGTGGTAATTCTTAAAAATAATTTTTTAGATAGACTTGTGGATTTGTTTATTTTTTAATAATTCAATGATGGCTAGTTTTACGGTGATTTTGCAAAATATTGTTGTAAAGTATTTGTTTTTTTCATTACTTATATTTTAAATTATTTAAATTTTGTATGTTTTGGTAATTGCAAGTCAACTAGTGTTTGGTGCTGTTTATCATTTAGGAGAAGTTGCAAAAAAGTAAATCTGGTGTTATAATTTTTTCACGAGGAAAGAATGATTTTTCACGGGAAAGAAGGATGTAAATGAAAAAACTTAATTTTTCTAGAAAGAATGTTTTAAAAAAGATAGATAAGTTAAAGTATTTTTTTAAAGAACATTATGTTATGTTTTTTAGAAAGGTTCCATTGCTTTTTTGTTTTATTATAACAGCATTACTTAATACTTTATTACTTAGGGTCATTACGGTTGGTAATTTTACTTATTTGAAGCCATTATTTATGGATTTAGGAATGCTATTTATTTTATCTTCTTTTATGTTTTTGTTCAAAACAGATAGGGGAAGAAAAAAATATTTGGTAGGATTATCCATTTTTACTACAGTTGTTTTGATTATTCATTCTGTTTATTATACTTATTATGATTCTTTTGCTTCAATTTCTTTACTTGCTACGTCTGCATTTGTTGTGGATGTTGGAGATGCAGTTGTAAAAAAAGTCTTGAAAATAACGGATTTGCTTTATTTGTGGCAGCCTATTTTTGTTTATTTTTATTATATTAAAGAAAAGAAAAAAGAAAAAATTGTAAGTCATAAAAATGAAGAAGTGGATCGTAAATTTTCTTTTGTTAATATGATTATTACGGGGGTTATTCTTTTAATTCTAACTGGGGCTACTATGTCTAGTACTGAATGGAGCCGTTTTGGTAAGATGTGGAATAGGGAATCGGTTGTATCTAGCTTTGGTGTTTATAGCTATCAAGTTAATGACATTTTTCAAAGTTTAGAGCCTAAAATTAATAATTTATTTGGTCATGATAGTGCTTTGAAAAAAGTAAATGACTACTATCAGAATAATAAAACTTCTTCTGAGAAAAATGAATATACTGGGATATTTGAGGGTAAAAATGTAATTGTTATTCATGCTGAAAGTTTACAGACTGTTGCATTAAATCGTTCTTTTAATGGTGTTGAAGTTTCTCCTACTTTAAATCGGTTGGCTCGAGAAGGGATATATTTTGATAATTATTATTCTGAAGTTGGTGTTGGCACTAGTAGTGATGCTGAATTCACTTTTAGTACTTCTCTGATGCCTTCGTCTAATGGGACTGTTTTTGTAAATTATTTTGATAGACAATATGAAACCATTCAAAAATCTTTTAAAAATAAAGGTTATTATACTTTTAGTATGCATGGAAATACTGGTGATTTTTGGAATAGGGCTACTATGCATAAGAATATGGGGTATGATAAATTTTATAGTAAAAGTTCTTTTAAAATTAATGAAACAATTGGTTTGGGATTAAGTGATAAATCATTTTTTAAACAAGTTGTGCCTAAGATTAAAGAAATTTCTGAGAAGCAATCTAAACCTTTTTATGGAACTTTGATAACACTAACTAATCATACTCCGTGGAGTGATTTAGAATTGATGGATGAGTATGATACTACTTGGAAGGTAGAGATTGATGGTCAAGAAGTAGTGAGGGATTATTTAAGTGGTACGACTTTAGGTGATTATTTTCGTTCTGTTCATTATATGGATCAAGCTATTTCTCAATTTCTTGATGATATGGATTCTGCAGGATTGTTAGATGATACTGTTATTGTTATTTATGGTGATCATGATGCTAGGATTAGTAAGAAAAATTATAATTTAATGTATAATTATGATCCTTATACGGATAAGGTGAAAGAAGATGGTGATGAGGGGTATATTGATTATAATGACTATGAGTATAAATTAGATAAAAAAGTTCCTTTCATTATATGGACAAAGGATAAAAAAGTAACGGAAACAGTTTCGACTGCTACTGGTATGATTGATGCTTTTCCTATTTTGGCTAATTTATTTAATGTAAATAATAGTGATTTTCGTTTGGGGCATGATGTTCTCGGTGAAAATCTTGAAGATAATACTGTTTCGTTTATTGATGGTTCTTATGTTACTAGTAAAATTTATTATAATGGTCAAAATGGTGAATTTTATTCTGTTAGTGGTGACGCTGTAGATTCAGAATATATTAGTAAAAATTCTGATTATGCTGATAAATTAATTGATGTTTCTAATGACATTATCACTTATGATTTAATTAAAGAAATTAAAAATAAAAAAATTAGTAAATAAAATTTCTTTAAACTAGTTTTTTTGTTTAATAAAAAAAGTGAGATATTGAATTTATATTATTTTTTAGGAATTAAGTGGATTCTTCGAATTTGGTGATTTGAAAAATCACATCTAAATTTTTGGCTTTTTCGAAAGTTTAAGTGTTTAGTAATTTAGAAATAGGATAGCAATATCCTGTTTTTTTTGGTTCTTTGAATTTTGATGGTTCTAGCAAAAAGTATTCGTTATAAATTTACTTAATATTAATTTGGATTTTTTAAAAAATGATTTAGTTTTTTTAAAGTTTTAAGAAATAAAATATGATAAAAATCACAACTAAAATTAGATGTGATTTTTTTAGGCTCACAGAATTTCGAAGAACTGTTTTTTTATTATTTTCATCAAATTTTGCTGAAATAGAGTATCATGGATAGGTTATGTTTATATTGAGTTATTGTTTATACTTCTTGAATTTTATTATTATTTATTTTCTATTTTTATTAGTTTTGCATGGACTGCTATTCTTTTGGTTCCAGTATCATCACATGTTGACAGTGTGATGATTTTGTCTGTGTAATCAATATCTACGTCAAATTTTTTTGCGCTTCTTTCTTTAAGTTTATTTAAAAATGTTTGATATGATTCTGTTGAATTGAAAATGGATTGCAAGTAGTCTGTAGTTGGTGTTATTTTATATACTGAAAAAATTTGCCAAATTGAATTTGTTGTTTTGGTCGAAAGTTTTATGTAACTATTATTTTCTCTATTAAACCAGTTTTTATTTAGCATGTATGGAAGTTGTCCAAACATTGTTCTGTTAATTAAATTATGGCCGTAAATAATTGTATTATTGTTTAAAATATCAAAGTTATCTCTATAGTCTGCAAAAATCCATCCATTATTTGTTTTTCTTTTGTAAAAGTCATGCTCTAAATAAAAATTATTGTTTTCATGTTGAACTATTGGATAATTGATATTTGTTCCATTTACTTGAATCCATCCTACGGTTTCATTATTTTTACTAATGTAGTAATTTAGATTAACGTTTATGAAGTTGGTGTTGACGTCATTTTGTAAATTTCCTTCTGGTTTGTCTTGTTGAGTATTTTCGATTAAGTCTTGATATTGATTAGGTGTGTCTTTGGTTAAGGTACTTTTGTCTACAATTGGATTATCATTTATGCTTTTTGTAAATTTTTTTGTCCTTTCGTTTTGTACATACCATCTAGTTAATAAAAAAATGCTTAATAAATATGTTACAAAAGATAAAGTAGTTATGATTATTGAAATAAATTGTTTGTTGTTAGCAGTAGAAGTTTTTTCTTTTCCAAAAATAAAATTTAAGGCATTAAAAATATATTTTGGAATAATACTAATTATTGTGACGAATCCAATTATGCTATATTTTAAACCATAATATGGCATTTTTATACTAAAAATTAATCCATCTATAAAATATTTTATTAATTTCATTTTTTATCTTCTCTCTTTTTTTATTTAAGTAAATTATATCATAGTCTATACAATATTTAAGTATTTTTCTTTTCTTTCTTTTTTTTGAGTGTAAACTATCTAAGTATAATAACATGAATTATTATTTGAAGGAATAGTTTTGACAAATCATAATTATAATTTGAATGTAAACTGTCTAACTAGAAAATCAAAAGATGGTAAAATTTTTTATGATAAATATATTTTAGAATGTAAATTGGTAGTTTGCTCACTTGTTATTAGTTTAGCTTTTGAGTTTATTGAAAAAGGAAAAAATACTTAATTAAAATGAAAACAAGATTTTGAAGTAAAATCATTTAAAAGAATAATACACGTATTAAGAAAAATTATTATTTATCTTCTGTTTATAGAATTTAAGGAAAATTTCATTAATGTTTTTAAATATATTGAGGCAAAAAAATAAACAAGAAACTTCTTTTAAATCTATTAGTACTAGATAGTTTAGATAAGTACTATCTTTATCATTATTGTTTTTAAGTCTTTATTTTTTTAAAAGTAGTCTTTATTTTTTTATTAATTTCTTCTAATCTTTTAGTTAATTTCTTGTTATTTTTATTTAATTCTGAAAATTGTTAGTGACATATAAAATAGTATATTTGCTTTATTTAATTTTGGATTAAGTTCTTTAAATTATTTATAAAAATTATTTATATATCCTTTTGATGTCATAATAATTCCTTCATTTAATATTTTATACATACATTATAAACAAAATTTAAATTTATTTAAAGTCTATTAATTTAATATTAATTGGAGTAAAATCGAAAATGGGAAGGCTAAAAAGTAATTTTACTTATTTCTTAGTTTGAACTTTAACCTTCTTTTTGTTACAGTTCAGTCAAGAAAATGAATTTTGTAGATAAACCCTTATCCGCAAAAAGTAAATTTGATATTTTAGAAATATATCCATTAATTGAAAATATAAATTTTTTGACTATCTTTCGATTTTTTTTTGTTACTTTTTGAACTATTTTTTTACGAAAATAACATTTATTCCTTATTTTATCTGACTGCACTGTAACTTCTTTTTTCCTTGACTGCTACAGTTTATTTGTTTTTCTGTGAAAAAGTGTGTATAATATATTTTTAGGTGGAGGTGTAATTTTTGGAAAATATAAAAGTGGGAGATAAGTTGGAAATTCATTGCTATAAACATAATGGTCATCTGCATCGTCAATGGGATGAAGCGGTCCTTTTGGAAAAAAGAAAAGATTATATGGTTTTTGGTAATAATCGCACAACTGTTGTAGATAGTGATGGTCAAGTTTGGAGTACAAAAGAGCCAGCAATTTTGTTCTTTTTTCATGATAGATGGTTTAATATCATTGGGCAGTTGAAAGATTATGGTATTTATTTTTATTGTAATATAGCAACTCCTTTTTTAATTGATGAACATGTTATAAAGTATATAGATTACGATTTAGATTTACGTGTTTTTCCTAATGGAAGTTTTAAAATTTTGGATAGAATGGAATATAAATTTCATAAAAAACAAATGCATTATTCTAATAGACTTGATTTTATTTTGAGATATGAGTTAGGAAATTTAATTGAATTAGTTAGAAAAAAAGATTTTCCGTTTGATAAGACTACAATCGAAAATTATTATGAAAAATATTTAAAGTTAACAAAAAATATTGATAATGTGGATAATAAAGAGAATATTAACTAATATAATGGATATAAAATTATAGTTATAAAATTTTTTTGAATTTGAAAGTTCCATCCCTTGTGTGTATCTATTAGATATCTGATATGATGGTACTTATTCATGCCCTATTTAGGCAGAACTTTCTTCTTTTATAGAAAAGAAGAAAACAAAAATGACACTGATTTTTAAATCAGTTCTTCTTTAACAAAGATGGAGTAAGGTTAATGTCATTGCTTTTTATTTCAAGTATATTAAGTTTGGTAGCAATGTCATTACCATACATTAAGTTAAACATTTCAAGTGATGATGAATTGTTTAACTTTTTTCAATTTCTAATCTATCGTCGAATGATAAATGTTTATTCTTCATAATAAAAACAAATCCTTTCTAAAAAGAATAAGTACTATCAGCGATAAATTATAGTCATAATAGACAAAAAATCAAATTTTACTAAATAAATTCCACATCATTACTTTTACCAACTAAATTCCATCTTTATTAAAATAGGGGTGGAATTTACTTTTGCAATGCAGTTTAATCATAAAATTAAGAAAAAAACTTAAAAAACACTTGACAGTTACTTTTTCATTTGTTATATTTGTAATGCGTCTGAGGAAAGAATATTTTTCAATGATGCGAAGTGAAAAGTTATATTGACTATAATAGTTTAAAAAAAAGTTAAAAAAATAAAATTTAGTATTGACTTTAGTTTAAAACTTTGTTATAGTATATGTTGTCTTTGAAAGAAAGACTGATGTTCTTTGAAAACTGAGCAAAACGTCGATTTTGAGTAGCAGGTTAAAGATAACTCAAAAAAATATTTTTTTGGAGAGTTTGATCCTGGCTCAGGATAAACGCTGGCGGCATGCCTAAGACATGCAAGTCGAAC
>CAKPBH010000030.1 GCA_934140355.1 uncultured Bacilli bacterium
GAATATTTTTTAAGGAATTTTTTTGCTATCAATTAAAATGATGTCATCCCCTATTTTAATTAATTGTTGCCAATCGAGGTAAACTTCTTCTTTGGACGAGGTTAAAAATCTTCTTCCCCCTCTTGTTTCTTCAAGAATGATTTTGGAAATATTACCTTTGGAGGAGATGACAACGTCAATAATCGAGCCAATTCTTTTTCCTGTAGAAATATCAACAACCTCTTTTTCTTGTAAATCAGATAAATTCATTCTACCACCCTAATTTATTTTATTCTTTGATGTTCTTTTTTAGTATTTTAATCGCATTTTTTTCAATTCGAGAAATTTGAGCTTGACTGATTCCAAGTTCACTAGCAATTTCCATTTGCGTTTTTCCAATCATAAATCTTTCTTCCAAGATTTGGCGATCCCGTGGTTTTAAATTGCTCATTGCCTTATCAACGGCTAGTTTGTAATCAAGGTCATATTCTTCTTTTTTATTACTGATTTGATCAAAAAGATAGATTGTGTCTCCTCCATCGTTGTAGATTGGTTCATACATACTCATTGGTTCACGAAGGGACTCTAGGGCAGAGGAAATTTCATACTCTGTTACCCCTAAAATGGTAGCAATTTCTTTATCACTTGGTTCTATTCCGTTCGAGGTTACTAATTCTTCTTTTAGTTTTAATGTTTTATAGGCTAAATCTTTAATACTTCGGCTGACTCTTAGAGAGGAATTATCTCTTAGATATCGCTTTATTTCTCCTAAAATCATCGGAACTGCATAGGTTGATAATTTAACATCATAGCTGATATC
The DNA here is from genome assembly GCA_934140355.1 of uncultured Bacilli bacterium. Taxonomy (GTDB): domain Bacteria; phylum Bacillota_I; class Bacilli_A; order RF39; family UBA660; genus RUG11198. The sequence goes on from CAKPBH010000030.1 coordinate 800, forward strand.
AAAATTATCAATTGCTTTTACTAGCCCCAGGCAACCTACTTGAAATAAATCATCTAGATTATCTGTTTTTCCAGTAAATTTTTTTAAAATCGATAGTACTAATTTTAAATTGCCACTGATTAAATCTTCTCTAGCAAAGGGGTCTCCTTCTTTCATTTTTTGAAATAATGCTTTGGTTTCTTCATTGGTTAATACTTTTATATTCGCAGTATTCACGCCACAAATTTCTACTTTATGACGTGCCATAAAAAAATCTCCTTTCTACTACCAATATTGCGTAGACTAGAGATTTTTATACATTTATCCTTTGATTTTATATTCTTTTTTAAAAGTTTGATAAGACATGGCATCTTTCCATTCTGGTTTTATTGTCTTTAGTAATGCAAACGGATTTTGATTTGCATTAGAATTATAAATAGAGGAGAATATTTTAATTAATTCAATGTCTAATCCAACATCTTTTAAATGAAATAAATATTTATAAAAAATATCTATACTTTTTTTATATATTTCTTCTTCCGCTAGAGTGGATAGTAAAATAGTATTATAGCAATATAAATCGGTTTCGTCACTTGGAAGAATTATTCCCGTAGGACTGAATCTATATTTGTCAGATAACAATTTTAAATAATCATTTTTTAAAAGATAATATGCTGCCGTAGCAGGTTCGTCTTGTCCGATATAGGCACTATCTAAGTCAATTGCCCGAACGATAGAGTGATCATCAATAATAAAATTAAATTCATTTAAATCCCCAAAATTCATTCGAAAACTCTCTCCAGTAACTCTTTGAACTTTATCAATAATTCTTCCTACTTGCTTTAAATATTCAATTTTTTGTGAAAAGCTATTGTTAGGATTATTGAGAAAAATTCCTAAATTTGTATGATTCTGGACTAGAGGCATAGCAAAACCAGCAATTTTATTATCGACAATAACAATAGTATTTGGAATAATTAGTTCATCGATTTCTCTGTACTGGTCGGAAGAATTGAGTAAACTTACTGTATAAATTTTTCTGCCCATAATTTTTTCGTCATCTTGGGCGTCCAAATACTTAAAAAGTAGCGTTTTTTCTGGGCTGTTTTTAACATGCTTCTTGTTCAAAATTAGCATTAAGGCTTCTGTATTTAATGTACCTTTTTCTAAAGCTAATTCTTTTAATTTTCTTAATTCATGAATTCTTAAATGAATTGTATTCATCTTTTCCCCCCTACTCTTACTTAGACCTAATTTAGTTCATTTGAATTATTCTAAAAAGTTTATTATTTCATATCATTTACCAATTTTTCAATGTTGTTAAAAGAATATTCCTGGCTAGAACCATCTGCCATATTTTTTACCATAAATCGACGATTTTTTATTTCGGTTTCACCAATGACTATTACATAAGGAATATTTTGTTTATTGGCCCACTCAAAACATTTCTTGATTTTTCTTTTGTTCATTTCTATTGCAACTTTAATATTCTTTTGTCTTAATTCATTGGCAATTTTTAAGGTGATTGCTTCTGTTTCATAAGGAATTAAATAAATTTGGATGTCGGTTTGATTAGAAATTTCTTCATTATCCTTTAGTAATTCATAGATTGAAGATAGGCCAAAACTGATTCCTACTGCTGGATAGGTATTTCCATCCTGGATATAATTAGTGATCATATTGTCGTATCTTCCACCACCGCCAATACTACTACTTAGTTTTCTATTTTTTTCATAAACTTCAAAAACATTTCCGGTGTAATAATCTTGACCACGAGCTAGTGTTGGTGTGAACTGACAATACTTATCAATATTTAAAGATTGGATATAAAGATTTAGTTGGTTAAGCTCTTCAAGTCCTAATTTTAATTCTTGAATCGTTGTGTTTTTATACTTTTTGGTTAATTCTTCTAAAGATAAATTAAAGTTTTGTAGTAGTTTATCAATTTCATTATCTTCTAATGATAATTTTTTTAATGATTCTCTAAATTCTTCTTTACTTATTTTATTCATTTTATCGATAATGGTAATTATGGGACTAATGTTTTCCTCTTTAACACAGCAATCTAAAATTAATCCGCGCATTAAATTTCTACTATTATATTGAATTTCTATTTCGATTCCTAATTTTTGAAAGGCATTTACATATAAACTTAAACATTCGGCTTCTACCATTTGACCAGATAGGCCTACAACATCTACGTCACATTGCGTAAATTCTCTATCTCTTCCAGGTTTGACGGGTCCATCGCGAAATACTTTAGCGATTTCGTAGCGTTTAAATGGAAAATTAATTTTATTTTTATTAATGGCAATAAACTTAGCGAAGGGAACAGTTAAGTCATAACGAAGTCCTAATTCTCTGTTTCCTTGATCAAATAATTTATATATTTCTTTTACTAAATCATTATTTTCGTCATATTTATCAATTAGCATATCATAATAACACAAAATAGGTGTTTCAATTGGCTGATAACCAAATTCTATAAATGTTTCTTTTAATTTATCATTGATATGATTTCTTATTTTTTGTTCCTGTGGCAAGTAATCATAGCATCCTTTAACGTTTAATATTTTCATATTATTCCCTCTTTCATTTATAATATATATTATACAACATAAATATTATTTTTAATAGCAAATTACACCCGAATAGAAAAAAGACGTTACAATTCACTTAAAAGTTCAGTTAGATAATTTAAAGAATTCAATGCTATTTCTGAAAAAAAGAATAAAGATAGTACAAGAATCAAAATTTATATTTTCAATGAATGGATATATTTTCAAAATATCAAGTTTACCTTTTGTTTGTAAAGATTTATTTACAAAATTCATTGTTTTAACTAAACTGTGACAAAAAGATTACTATTCATAGCTTAATTCAAAAGTTAAATTCTTTATTTAAAAGAATTACTGAATTTACAAATTCTAAAACATTAATTTTAAGTTTTTTATGATACTTTAAAATTACTACTTTAAGATAATTATAAGATATGAAAATAGCATCTAAAAATTTAGATGTTATTTTCAAGTCTCCCCAAATTAGAAGAACCGTTTTTAGATGTGATTTTCATCATATTTTATACTTTTCTGGAAAGAATGAAAAAGTTATTAAAACTGAACCATCATCAAAAAATTAAAATTAGCATAGCGAATTTGTAACAAATATTTTTTATTAGACTGTTAAATTCTAAAACTCAAAAATTGTTGAATGATAAAAAGAAAAATAATTATTTTATTAATTTACGAGAAAATGCTTCGTAATCTTCAATATTGTTAAATACTCTGTTTCCTATCATCGGTTCATACAATTGGATACTCTTTTCTTCACCAATAAGTGGATTAAAAATTGATAATTTATTGATAGCATAAAATAAATTTAATTTTCTATTAATTTCAGCAATTTTCATTTCAGATCTAGCAATATCTTCTCCTAATTGTTCTACCCCAACAACACCATTTTTTACTTGTTCTAGAAATGTATTGTATTCTTCTTCTGATAAATATTTATAGTACCTCTTATATACTAATTCTTGTAAATACTTTAAATATTCATTTGGTGCATGAAGAAATTTCTTTTTCATTTTATCTGCTTGATAATCATAAGCATTAACATAAATTGTTTTTTGGGTAATATTTGCTGCAACGTTAGCTGGTAACTCTCTTATGAATTTTTGATAAAATGCATATATTTCATAACCATCTATATTATTAGGAATTTTGAGTGTATTAAAAAATTGGGCAGCTTCTTTTAAATAATCTAACATTTCTGGACCAGTAATTATTTCTTTTGGACGTTTAAATAATTCATTTTCATTAAGTATTTGTTCTGTTTTGTATCCATTTTCGTCAATATAACCCAATTCTCTATCTAATTCTCTGTTATATTGATAATTCTTTTCTATTATCGCTTTGGCTTCTTGATATTTTTCAATAGTAAATGCATCCCGAATTCTTATTCCTGAGTATTTTATTGGTAATACCACAAAGCCTACTGTAGGACTATTTGCCTTAGCATTACTTAAATCAATTGAATCAATAATATACTCTGTAGCATCCACAACTAAAATATTTTTGTCGTTAATTTTTATTTCTCCCCAAACATGATCTTGACCGGGTTTTGTCTGTATATCTACTTTAATTCCAAAACGAGATGAAATATATTGATATAGTTCTATAAATTGTGTACATACAATATAAGAAAATATTTTCTCTTTTTTTGGATCTACTTTAGCATTACAAATCATTTGTTGATGTGTTCTATCTTGATTAATATATGTTATGTCATAATATAGTACTTTAGATAATTCAATATATATAAATCTAGCAATTAAAATTGGATCTGTAATACGTTTTTCTTTTACTAACCTAATAATATAATCGGTAACACTCACCGAACTTAAATTTAATATAGAATCTCTATTGTATTTATGAAAATTATGGGCATGAATTTGATTAATGATGAATGATAATTTTTCTGTTATTGCATAGTACACATTTGATTTGGTATCTTGAGCTGCTTTCTTCATGGTTGCCAAATATTTACTACCAATCATAGCATCATCCATCGAAAATTTTTCCTCAAAAAAATTGCTGTCACATTTTTTTATAAATGCTAATATCTCTCTTATGTATTGCTCATCTATAATAATATTTTTTCCCATTAGTATCACCAACTCCTTTAATAGCGCGTATTTTATCATAATTTACATTTATTGTCAATACAATTATGGCAATTTGTAATTTTTTTTTATGACTAACTTGTGATAATGTCTTAAGTAATAACTTTGGAAAATGTCCCAGGCTATTATATAATAATCCACTGAGGTGAAAAGATAAGAAAGGTTGAATTAAGAATGAATGAAAAAGAAAAATATTAAGTAATAAAAGAACTAGTGACAAAGATGTTTTAACTCAATACAGTTATGCCTGTAAACAATTAGGCATAAACAATCATAAAAATAAATATTACAAAAAATTAAGCACTATATGAATGTCTGTCAAAGTTGCCAATAGGCATTCTTTAACCTTGACAGACATAACATAAAATAATGGTTATTTTATTAAACAAATACTTTTTCTTAATGACTAATCACAAGAAAAAAATTAGTCTTAAAGTCTAAAAAAACGAGAATAAAATCCCGTTTATCTTTAAATTTTTTTGAAACATCTTCCAAAGTTATTGGCAATTTTCAGCAGATTAAATTTTAGAGTTTCCTGTTTCATATTTTTATTGTTGTCTAACATACCATACTTTTGTGATATTTACGTTTTGGCTCAGTGGAGATGGATTAGGTTCATCTACATTAACAATAACTGGCATTTTAAATGCACTACCATAAGCGATACAAACACCAGAATGAAAAGTTTTTAATTTAGCAATTAAGTTGCCGCTAATATTTGGCAAAAGAGAATTGACGAAGGCTAGGTCATTGTGATGAAACATTTTAAATACTAAGAAATTACTGCATTGACTAATTGCTGTTTCGCTAAGTTCGGATGGTCTTTGTGTAATTAGCCCTAGTAATATTCCATATTTTCTTCCTTCTTTTGCAATTCGTTCAAAAATATTATAACCAAATAATTTAACATCAATATCCTCTTGCACATAGCGATGAGCTTCTTCTAGGAGGATATGAAAAGCGATAGAACCTCGGTCTTTTAATTTTGCAACATAATCAAACAATAATTTAGAATAAATTTTTACTAAATTTTTAGCAAATCTATCATCCACATAATTAATATTAAAGTTAATGATTTGCGCTTTTTTGGTATTAGACACGGTTAATAAATCTTTAATATACCCTTCTCTTGTTACAAAGTTTGGATATTCAAAAAATTTGGCATAATCACTATTGATTAATGTATTTAGTCTAATTTTTAGGGCATTAGCGTAATTGAATACTTTTTCACTGGTTAAAACACCTTCAGAGATTAAGGCAAATTCTAGTGCTAAGGCAAATTCTTTCAAACCATACATGAAACTTCCGTCTGGTAGAGAAAGTTGAAAATCATTTCTTGTAAATCCTTCTAAATATTGAATAACGACTTCAATATCTGCGAATTTACCAGAGGGTTCTACAAAAAGACACTGTCTTATTGTACGACTCCATCCTCCTTTGGTTAGGGAAATTTCTAAATTGATATCATTGGTTTTAAATTTTGTTAAGACTGAGGTTAGTTTGTTTCGAATTTCACTAGGGTTTTTTCCTGAAAAAATAATGTCCAATATACTTCTTGCTAAAATATCATTTTTTTGATCAATTACTTCTTCTTCGCTTTTCGTAAAATATCCTACTAGTTTTAAAGCTTTTTCAATAATAGGTAGTTGATTTTCGTCATCGGCATTCAATAATAAGGCGATATCATCTACTCCAAGTAGCCAAAAAGGAAGAGAAAGATGGGTAAATTCTGTACTATCTAAATCTGTGGTAATTACTTTATAATTTAGATTGGGATTTGTTTTTCCGATTTCAAAGAAAGCTGGTTGGTACTCTCCATAAGCATCAAATAAAAACAAATTTGTTCGAAATGGGACATTATTCTTTGCTTCATAAAAAATAGACTGTAAAATTTTCGAAGTAGAATAACTTTTTCCAGATCCACTATTTCCTAAAATTGCAAAGTGATTGGAAAAAAAGGCATCTACATCCAAAGAAATGCGATAATTGTTATAAATTGTTGAGGTACCTATCGAAACTGAGTTTGTGTTTACGTCATTTTGATAAATGATATTTAACTCCTCTATTGTGATAATTCTACATCCCGTTTTAAATGATGGTTTTGTATTACTTCCATAAGTAAATTTATTTGCTTTTATCTCACCTACTAAGTTAATTTCTAAATAAGTACTATCTCCCCCTAAGATTTCCCCCACTATTTTCAAATCTTTTTCTTCAAAAATAACATTTTTTTCTATTAAATTATCTAATTCGTAAAGATTGGCCTCTAATTTGATTCGAACGATATTGTCTATGATACTGACTATTTTTCCTAACATGATAAAACTCCTCTCATTCTCCTATTTTCTTTTATTATACAAAAAAAATACCTATTTGACTAGATATTTTTTTGTTTCATCATCATTTTTTTATTTGTAAAAAATTATAAAAGTGTTATTTGAAGAACTTTTTATTGGGTATTTCCTAAATACTCATACAACATAAATCTTCCATCTTTATGAAGCAATTTGTAATTAGATGATGCTGCTAAAATCTGATTTAAATCAGTATCTTTATAGATAAGAATATGTGTTATATGATATTTTTGAAATACTCTTCCATATTTTTCGGTTATTTTCATGGATTCATTGAAAATATCGTCTTTATGATTAAAAGGTTTTGTATAGAGATCACACCTAGAATCTACAAATACTTTAATATCTTTATATAATAAATAACTTCCAAAGTCATATTCATTGTATAAAGTGACTTTTTTCATATCTAGATTTTTTTTCATATATTCTACCATAGTCACTGGATAGGTATTTGAATCAATAAATTCTTCTTTAAAATTAATATTATAAACTATTCCTGAGGTGATAATAATTGTTATTGTTACAATTAATAAACTATATCCTGGTAAATTATAGTCTAATGGAGATGATGTTTTAATTTTTCCTATATTACAAATTAGACGGCATAAATAAAACATTCCAATAATCGCTAATAAGGCTATGTGTCTTACTGAAAGAAATGACATTAGAAGTAGTCCACCTATCATAGCTAAGTCAGATAACTTTATCTTTACTTTTGTAAAAATCAATGGAATTAGAAAAATCAATAAATAGCCAATAACAAAGAAATTTTCAATTAATACTAGTGGTTTATGTTCATTGATGTATTGCATTGTATTTCCTTGTAAAATTTTAATGAAATAAGTGTATGGTGTACTACCTATTGGTGTTAATAAGCCAAGAGGTAAACTGATTAAAAAGGCTAAACTTAAGTATTTTATATATTGATTTTGATTTAATTCTATCTTTTGGGTAAATATTCCTAATTTTGGTTGATGTTTTATTTTATTGACTAACCAAGCTACTCCATATTCGAATAAGTATGGTAACATTAAAATGAAATAAAATGGCCAAACAGCTGCGTGTAAATTAGCAATTAAAATATTTAAAACCATTAATAAAATTATATATCGTTTTTTTCCACTTTCTAAAAGATTTTCAATAAATATGATTTCAATAAAAAATAACAAATAGGTAATTAATTGAGCTCTAGCCGTTGCAAATCGTGCTAACATAATCATTGATAATATGCTAAATAGAAGACTTAAAAAATAGCTTTTATTCTTTTTTAAATTGGTAAAATAAAAAATTAGGCCAAGTAATATAAAAATGATTATTGTAACATGATATAATCCAGCCAAACCTCCCTTCTGATATAATTTGTAAGTCATAATATCATAAAGCCAATGGGGATAGGTATAATCTAATTTGTGAATAGAAAAATGATCTTTCATATCAATTCCCTTTTTTAAGATAGATTCTCCCACTTTAATGGTATAAAAGGTATCATTTTGAAAACTTCTGGATGTGAAAGCAACCCCTATCATTATAATAATGAATATACTAGTAATTATCATTGGCATTTTCTTTTTTGTGTTCATTATTTTCCTCCCATAAATTATCTGGATAAATTCCTGATTTTATTTGTTCGTGTATGTATTTTTTCAACTTTTCTAAATCTTTTTGATAAGTTATTCCATGAAATTTAGAAGTTGTAGATAAAACTGCAACAGTTTTCTTTTCTCTAGTAATTATTTCTTGAACAATAGAAGGTAAGTAAAATTCTTTTTGTTCAAGGTTAGTTTCTTGTGATAAAAATTCTTTGAAATACTGGGTAGCATAGTTAAAAATATCTTGAGAAAAACCGAATAAATTTAATGATACTGCCTCTTTTTCATCTAATTCTTGATTGGTTTTTAAGTCTACTATTTTCTCTCCTATTTTTTTTATTGCTGTATATTCTGTAATTGTCTTTAAAGAGTTATCGTTATTTAACTCACATACTCCTCTTGATACTGTTCCGTTGTCGCTTAAAGTATTTTTTAACGAATAGGCTACCATCGCATAACAATTTTGGGGATTTTTCTTTAAAAAATTCCCTAACTGTAGGATGGCATCTCTTCCGTAAAAGTCATCCGCATTCATTACCATAAAAGAACTATTTACTTCATTTTGACTTGCAAGAAGTGCTTGACCAGTTCCCCACGGCTTTGTTCTTTGAACATTTACGGAAATGGGGGTTGATTCTAACTTTTGAAAAACATAAGAGATGGGAATTACTTTCTCTATTCTTTTTCCAATTGTTTCTTGAAACTGCTTATGCATTTCTTCTTTTATTACAAAAATTACTTTGTCAATTCCAGCTTTTTTGGCATCATAAATTGAATAATCAATAATCAATTCTCCATTAGGACCAACTGGAGTTAACTGCTTCAATCCTCCAAAGCGGCTTCCCATTCCTGCCGCCATTACTACTAAATTCATCATTCCTCCTTTTCTATTAAAACACACGGTTTATTCTCTTAGTACAACCGTATTATCATTATATCACGAAATAAGAAGGAAAGGTTTAATTTAATTAATAGTAAATAAAACAATGGTCAAAGCTGGTTATTAGTTGAATAGAAAAATTAAAAGTTAGTCTTTTTAATACAAAACTCATTTTTGTTAAACGATTCCCTAAATTTAAGATGATCTAAAAAATAATATCTTAATGTTTTTTTAAATTTTTATTTTTCTGTAGTACGTTTTACCTGGTACAATTTCTTCAAGAAAATAAAATTAAAAAAATCACACCTAATATTTAGATGTAATTTTTTAGAAACACCGAATTTAGAAGAATCAAAATAAAAAGACAAATGCCTCATGATTCGTTTTTTATTTTTTTCTTTTCATTAAGCGATCCTTTGTTTCACAGAAGTTAGAAATAGTTGTGGCTAAGTAATTCAATGAATCGGTTAAATTAACATTGGTTGTATAATCTGGATTGTCTAAAATAGTTTGATAAATATTGAGATAAATATTAAAAAATTCTTGATCAGTTAAAAGAGAAAATAATATCTCTAGTTTTACTTTAGATAATAGTGTACTCTCAAAATTTTGAGAAAATGATGGTTTTAAAATCTCGGAAAGGCATTCATTTAATTCACCAGCCGTGTGATAAACAAACCTTTGATGAACCAATTGTTCGTCTTGTTTAAACAATTTGCAAACATATCTTTCATCCTTTTTTTCCTCTAATAAGTTATTATTTCTAAAATATTCATCAAAAATTTTATTTCTAAATAATTCTTGATATTTAAATTTAATTAAAATATTTTTTTCGTCTTTGGATAAAGAAAATTGAATGTACTTATTTGTGATTGATAACATCTGTTTTATATAACTTATTGTGTATTGAACGTCGATAGCAAAAACATTTTCGTTTTCCCTTAAATATGAAGTTTTATTACTAGATAACAAAGGATTAATAAATTCAGGGGATAATAAATACTGAATAATTCTCTCGCTGACATAAAATTTTTCTTCACTAGATAAATCTGTATTTTTTACTAAAACAGTAATTTCTTCCACTATTCTTGTATAATTGTTTAAATTAATTTTTAAAGAGTGATAAATCTTATTTTCCATTTCTCGTGCAAGAGTTAAATACTCTAAATTTTTTTGATATTCTTTTTTGTTGTCATCCATTTCAATTTTAGCCAAATTCATATATATTTGGTAAATATTTTTACTTAAGGTCACCCACGTTGAAAGTTGTTCTTGTTCTTCTTTTCTTTTTTGTAAACTATTTTTCATCCTACTTCCTCCAATAATTGTATATTCTACCAGGCAAGAATAGTTTTGTAAATCTTTTTTATAAACTTTTTAGACATTCTTGAAAATATTTGTCTTTTAAAATATCTGAATTTTTAAAATAACCCTCTAAATCAAAATTTAATTTTTTATTGTTGCCTCTAATATAATAAACCATTCGAAAAGCATAATTAATGATTCTTTTTAATTCTCTTTTATCTAATAAGGTTATATCAATATAAGATAAATTATTAAAATTTTTATCAATTACATATCGCATAAAACGATAACTACAACTTAGAGGAATGGGATATTTTCCCTCTATTAAAAACTCATCATTATGGAATTCATAAGATTTTTTTTCGATATAAAATAAAAGATTCTCAACAAAGTTTTTCGAATGTTCTAGATGAAAAAAATCAGTATGTTGAACTATTGGTACTTTATTTTGAAGAAAATAACCAATCATTTTTTTATTTTCTAACAAATGATAATTAAAATAAACACCATCCTGTAAAAAATCTTCTAATTTGAATTTATAATTTCCTTCTTTCATTTGTTGAAAACAAGATTCGATTAATTTATCATTTTTTTGTTTTTCATTAACCCTAGTAGTCGCAATCCACCGAAAATCTAGATGAATTAAATAATTCATAAAAGAATAGTTTTCTAAAAAAAAGGGATAAAATGAAAAGTTCATGATATCAATTTTTTGATGATTATCTTCTAGTTTTTTTGTGGTGAAATCAATGATATTATTTCTTTGTTGATCAGATAAATGATACCAATTGATATAGCGAATATTATTCACATCCTCCGCTACCATATATTGAATAAACGCTATATTTTCTTTTAATTCTTCTGCTAGGGAATCATGATTTAGAATATTGATAAGATAATTAGGGTTGTTTTTTAAAGATTGCATGATAGTTTTTACTAATATTTCTTTATCTGTAATAGTAATATTTCTTAACATTGTATCTGTTAAATTATCAACATATTGAATATTATTTTCAATTAAATAAAGAATAAAATCAAAATTTGTCAATAATGCTTGAGGAAGTGTTTTATCACTTTTCAAAAAATAGTTTAGGGAAAATTTTTGTTTTCTTGCTTTTGCTAAAGCAATTTGAACTAAAGCCCTTTGAGAGGCAATAATATCATCTTGATAAACAATGTATTTTATATTAGAAAAATCTTGTTCAATCAAATAAGTCATAAAAATGATGCTTTGGCTTAAGGCAAGTGGTAAACAATCTGGATATGTTAATAGATCTTTTATCTCTAATTTAATGTTTTCTTCCTTTATTTTTTGAATACTATACTCAATTAAAAATTCTTTTTTTTCTTTTTCGATAGCGAACTTGTCTATTAATCTTAAGTTATATATATTTAACTCTATTATTTTCTTGTCAAAATAGTAGCAATGATAAAAGGTAATTTCTCTTCCATTTTCATAATATCTAGCATGTGTAGTATTAAAATAATTATCCACTTGGAAATTAGAGGATAGTTTATTAAAATACTTATTTAGTATTTTTCTTTGATTATTTTTGGATAATTGGTAAAATTCTTTAGGATGATAAGATAAATTTGCTTCATTTTTTAATATTTTATATTTTAATAGAAACATTAACGTCTTTATCATTTTCCCGCCTCTTTCTACTTAAATATATTCTACCAAAATTATCAAAAAAAGTCATTAATTATTCAATTTTATTTTATAACTTATGGTTAAGTTTTGTTCTTTCAAAAGAGCTAAGGGGCTAGTTTTTTTCTAAATTTATAAAAAAAATAGGTTTCTATTAAAATACTTGATGGCTAATCTTATTTATTTGTTTTTTAGCTTTGGCTCGCCTCGCCGTCCTACTTCAATTCTTGGAACGCTGATGCGAACGGTTGGCACGTCAATGCTTCGGGGTACCTCAATCATTGGAATTGGGTGTCTAATTCTTGGATTGGCGTGCGCCTAGATTCCTACTACGATTAGTTTTTTGCTAATGCACTGAGAATGATTGATTACGGTTAATTATGTGAAGAAGTAATAACTTTAATTTGAAGTTATAATCTATTTTTGTAGATTGGAAACAAGATTGGTCATTTAGGTATATATCAAGATAAAAGTTTTGTTTCTTTTATAGTAAATTTTTTTATTCTGTGTTAAAATACTTTCTCGACTAATCTTATTTACTTGTTTTTTAGCTTTGGCTCGCCTCGCCGTCCTACTTCAATTCCTGGAATGCTAATGCGAACGGCTGGTACGTCAATGCTTCGGGGCACCTCAATCATTGGACTTAGGTGACTTCTGGGCTTGGCGTGCGCCTAGATTCCTACTACGATTAGTTTTTTGCTAATGCACTGAGAATGATTGATTACGGTTAATTATGTGAAGAAGTAATAACTTTAATTTGAAGTTATAATCTATTTTTGTAGATTGGAAACAAGATTGGTCATTTAGGTATATACCTTAAATAAATAATATAGACGCAATCAGACAATTAATGTTTGATTGCTATTGCTATATTGATAACAAAGTTTTATCTAAAGAACAAGGGATAAATCTTTTGGGGACAAGATAAGGAGATTGAAATGACATTAAAAGAAGAATACAAAAATAGAAAAGAAAATCATCAAAATAAAATAATTTTATTTGAGTCTGGTAGCTTTTATGTTACTTTTTTTCAAGATGCAGATATTTTAAGTTACCTTTTTTCTTATAAAATTCATGATGATAAAGTAGGATTTCCTACAAAAAATTTAGAGAAGGTTTTATTTGAACTTCGAACTAAAAAATTAAATTATGTTATGATTAGTCAGAATAAAAAAGATATTATATATGATGAATTTGAGGAAAGAAACTATTTGTCATTGTTGGAAGTTGCTTCATCTTACAGCAAAGAGAATCTAAGGATAATGAATCTTTTAGAGGAAATTCAATATATACTCCAAGTTAATCCTAAATATTATCAAAAAATTAAGGATTTTATTGATGAACTCTAATTTTCAATTGTTGCAAAAAACTGAAAAGGCGATTCAATATATTCAATGGTTAATTCCTAATTATCCTAAAAAGGAGTATATCCTAAAGGGAAATATTGAAAAGTGTACCTATGCACTAATTGAGTATATTTTTTCTTATCAAATTAATCAAAGTGAGAGAATTCGGCAAAAGTATTTAAAGGATTTTTTGGTTCAATTATCTATGCTAAACTTTTATATGGAAATTAGTTTTAACAAGAAATATATTAGTAAAAGACAATATGAGGTTGTTGGTCGATTTTTAGTAGAAATTAGAAAAATTGCTTTTGGAGTCATTCGAAGTGAATAATTCTATTTGTTATGATGAGATTTTAGATATCATCAAATTAAAGAAAATTTATTATCAGATTAAAAAAAATAGTAAACATAAGGACAAATTTGTTCGCTACGAATTATTTTTGACTTCTAATTTATTCACTATTTTATTCATTTTAAAAGAAAGAAAATATCAGCATGGATACTATAATATTTTTTTGATTAGTGATCCTAAATTTAGGGTAATTATGAGTGAGGGGTTAAATGATAAAATTATTAATCATTTGTGCAGTAAATACTTACTTTTTCCAGTGCTTGAGAAAAAAATGATTTCTACTAGTGTTGCTACTAGAAATAGGATGGGAACAAAAGCTGGTGTTTTTTATATCAAGAAATATATCAATACTTTAAAAGAAAAAGTTGAAAAGTTTTATGTTTTGAAATGTGATATTCATAAATTTTTTTATTCCATTGATCAGAATATTTTGCTCCAAAAATTAAAAGCAATTTATACTGATCGGTTTATTGAGGAGATTATAGAAGAAATTATCAATAGTACCAACTACTCTTATGTTAATGAAAAAATTGATTTAGAAGTGGAAAAAGCAAGAAATAACATTATTCATTCAAAACTGTCTTGTAAGGAAAAACGAAATAAGTTGGAGGAATTGAATAGAATTCCTAGATATCAGTATAAAAAAGGATTACCAATTGGAAATATGACTAGTCAAATTTTGGCTACATTTTATTTGAATGATATTGATCATTACATTAAAGAAAAATTACATGTTAAGTATTATATTCGCTATATGGATGACTTTATATTATTTCATGAGGACAAAACATATTTAAAGTTTTGTCTTCACGAAATTGAGAAAAAGTTAAATGAAGTTCAACTACACTTAAATAATAAAACGCAACTCATTGAAATTCATCAAGGATTTAATTTTTTAGGATATCGTTTTATTTTGAAGGGGAAAAAAATTGTTGTTAAGATAAATAAAAAAACAAAAAGGAAGCTATATCATGAATGTAAAAATAAAAGTTTAAGAGAAAAAGAGGCTATTATTAAAAAATATAATGGTGTCTTTAAATATTCTGATACGAATGGTTTTCTTTATCATCTCAAACAAAATAATTAATAATTTATTATAATCAACTAGAAAATGGTTCTTCAGATTTGAAGAGTTCTAAAAAGATCACATCAAATTTTTAGGTTAGATGTGATCCTTTTAGCCTATTTTATTTTTTAAATTTCTAAAGAATACTAAAACTAAACCATTTTAAAGAATCTTAAATTAGTAATTTAACAAATTTGGAAGATCCCCAATTCACTTTTGAACAAAAAGCCCCCAAAATGAGGAGTCATTTTGGGGGGATTTTTCATCTTCGTTGTTATTTAGAAATAACATAAGGGCTTAGAGCCGTTCCGTTACCCTCGCTTAACAGAACATCAGCATTTAGATTGATAACTGGGCGCACGCCAACCCAAGACTTAGACACCCAATTCCAATGATTGAGGTACCCCGAAGCAATGACGCGCCAACCGTTCGCATAAGCAAGCCAGGAATTGAAGTAGGACGGCGAGGCGAGCCAAAAAGTCTGATTGGTTGCCAAGTAGTATTCTCTATTATCGTATCCCTGTTTTCCTCCGGCATAAGCCACTTCAT
>CAKPBH010000031.1 GCA_934140355.1 uncultured Bacilli bacterium
AGCTCTCTAAACCCTTATAAAATAAGGGATAGGGAGTTTTTAACCTTCAAAAACTGTCAAACTCAGGATTATAACATCAGACATCAACAATTTGATAATAAAAAAATTAATACATTAGTAAATAGAATAAAAATACACAATAATTTTTGTAACCTTATAGCTGTTATAATTAAAATCAAATTAAAAAGTAAACATATTTTTTAATACTTTTAAATCAACAAAATTTCATCAAACATATAAATAAAAAATCTATTACCACCTTCATTAACTCTTACACTATATTGAAAAAATAGTATTTTCTAGTGAATTGAAATAAATAAAAAAATATTTACATATTATTCTATTAAAATTTAACACAACAATTATAAGAACATATAATAAAATTGAATAAATTAAGGAGGGATAATTTGAACAATAGAGATATGTATTATAATAGTTACGGATATAGTGGTATGATACCGAATTTCAACATTCCACAAACTATGCCAAATCCTTTAAACGAATTAACACCAATAAATACAAATAATTTTATGAATAGCCAATTTAACGATCTTAACGAAAGAGTAAATAGATTAGAAAGGCAAATCAAACGAATCGATCAACGATTAACAAGAATAGAAACTCCTTATACAACACAAAACTATACAAACGAACCAGATAATAATATGTATATGGTCTAAATAAAAATTAATTACCAAAAGAATTTCTATTCTTCAAAGTAAATAAGGAATTCTATGTAAAAGCTATCCATCAATGATAGTAACTTTATATAGATTCCTTTTTTATATTTAAATAATCCCATATAATATCTAGCTTTCAAAAAACTAAATCCTATCATAAAACATGACAGACGATTTCGATAATATTGATTTTCAATTCTTATATACTTAAGCCCATTTTTTTTGATATATTTTCAGTAGCTACATATGAAATTTTAATAATGACATATCATTGTAAAAACAAATTTTATTTTAATCAGTTGTCTAATTTGTCTCTTTAATGATTCTATCATACTAGTAAACATTATTTTTCTAATTTTATCTGAAAATTGAAAAAAATAGCAAATAGAAATTCAATTTTTTTTCCAACTTTTAAATGATGATGCATATTTATCAAATCATTTATTTTTTACTTCTTATAATTGCTCATATCTTTTTTCTACACCTACCAATATGTAAATTTTTTTGGATCTTTTATAAATCCTTTTAAAGCTCTATAAATAACAAAACTTACCAATTCTTTTATCATATAAACAATACACTTTTGCTAAACAATACCTAAATATGCTACATTAATTACTTTTTTAATACCGACTAAATTATCACTACATCTAATTAAAATATCTTTAACACTTCGTTGGTTAAATTTATCTAGAACACTTACCAATATTTGGCATATTCATCTTCAGCAAGTCAAATTTCCAATACCTTTTTAAACTCTTCAGAATGAATTTCTAAGATGACATACGTTTTTTATTATATGATTATCTTTCCTTAAAATAAAATGTACTGCCTAATATATTCTACTAAAGAATCAAATCCACCATCATCATTTCTTGTAATGCACATTTAAACATATCACTTAATGCACTTGATAAATCTAAAACAATTTCATTTTTCATAATTTTTTTGGAATAACTTTAATATTTCTTTTCCTTTTTTATTTTCCCATAATTAAAAACTATCCATTCTTTTAATTTATTATGAAAAGATTCTTATTTACACAACCTTATTTATAATTAACACACTATTTTTGCACTAATCTAACTTTTTTAGTCTAAAGCTTTTAATTATCATTTTTTCTAGAGATATTAACAGCTAATTACATTTTTATATCAGAATTATTGTTCATTGGATTTAGCTTCCAAATCAGCAATTTTTTCTAAAGTTGCATTATGAATACAATCAATATATTTCAAATTAAAATTTCCCAACAAAGTCATGGTTCCCTTAACAATAGGCGGAACTAAAAACAAAGCCATTGCCATCAAGACTCTTTTTAAGGACAACATAGCTGTTTTTTTCATCATCTCAGCGTCAGAAGCTATCACGCATTTAACAAAATCAATTGTTACCATTACAATCAAAAGCATAGGCACAATAAAACAAACAACTTTTAACAATTCCTCTATAAAAAGAATAACTTTTAATATATCTGGAACTTCACATATATTTGTTAAAAAAGAAACCATTTTATCACTTCCTAAAATAAATATTCCATAACAATTGTATCAAACTTCAAAAAAAAAGTCATTATATTTCATA
Source organism: uncultured Bacilli bacterium (assembly GCA_934140355.1). Classification (GTDB taxonomy): domain Bacteria; phylum Bacillota_I; class Bacilli_A; order RF39; family UBA660; genus RUG11198. The sequence goes on from CAKPBH010000031.1 coordinate 2,265, forward strand.
ATGTTTTTTATTTTTCCAGTTACAGTTCAGTCAGATAAAATAAGGAACAAATGTTATTTCCGTAAAAAAATAGTTCAAAAAGTAGCAAAAAAATCGAAAGATAGTCAAAAAATTTATATTTTCAATTAACGGATATATTTCTAAAACATCAAATTTACTTTTTGTTTATAAGAGTTTATCTACAAAATTCATTTCCTTGACTGAACTGTAACTATTTCAATCAAAAAACATAAAATAATCATCATTAACAGCAAGAACAAAAAAATTAAAATTGATACTAAAATAGACAAGAGATACACAATTTTTATGATTTTAATGTTACCTTAATATCATTAGCTTTTTATTCTACTTATTTACAAAATATAATAGCCTGTCCACTCAAAAAAAAAGAAAATAGTTGTCGAAGGTTGATGTATAAAAAAGCACATTTAAATTTTAATCATATTAATCAATAAAATACTAAAACTAAACTATGAGCTAAAAAATAAAAATAAGATATAAATGGGGTTCTTCAAAATTTGATGAACCTAATTAAAAAAATTGTTATAAATTTGTTGAATATTAATTTAAGACTGAAGAACAGTACTTAGTTTTAGTACTCTTTAAAATTAAAAGAAAATAAAATAGGATAAAAACCACACCTAAAAATTGGTTCTTCCGAAAGTTTAGATGTGATTTTTTCAAACTCATCAAAATCAAAGAACCTTAAATAATTTATAACAAATATATTCTACTAATTTCACAAAAAAATCAATAAAATTTTCTAACATTAAACTTAGAAGAAAATTAATACATAAATTTTATCTTCAAAAAAGCAAATCAAATTTTTTCCTCTAATAACTTTGACAATGATGTTAATTGATAGCCTCTTCCCTTAATATAATCAATAATAAAAGATAATTCATTAACCGTTTCTTGGTTCATTTGAAGAAGAATCATACTCCCACTAGTTAAATGATTCTTTACAACCTTATAAGGTGTACTAGTAGCAATAATGTTAGGATTTATGGTATATAAATTATTTTTATCACATAATTCTAATACTTCCTTTTCTAGATTAGTACTCAAACAATAAGAAGCATTGTGTTTTGTAATTCGACTAATTAAATTATTCGAAAATAACAAAGTATCTGGAGCATAATTTCCCTCTTTTCCATAACTATAAAATTCATAATTTGTTTTTTCCTTTATCCGAGTAGAATTATTAACTAGATAAGAATAATCAACAAAGAAAGAAGCAGTTATTTCCTTTGAAGTTAAAATTTTATCAATCTGTTCTAAATAACGATTATTATCTAAAATAAATAATAAACCAACCATATTTTTATTAGGGTTTCCCAAAATAATATATTTATCTTGATGATTTTCCAAACGATTATCTGGATCTATTTCCTCATATACAAATAAACTCGGATTAAAAACGCCTTGCTCCTTCATTTTTTTATAACTACTTTCAATATTTACTTCTCTCCCCTGTAATCCAGGAATAATTGTGTTTTTAACGATTGTTGCATCGACAGGACTTACTTTATAATCGGAAGCGGATGATTTTATTTTTATCATGATTTCATCTTCTTCACGGATAACTTCAATTACTTTATCTGTATAAAAAAAACTAAAGCCTATTAACATAAGTAATCCTACTAATTTGATTATATTTTTCATAAACTTTCCACCTAATAAACTATATGAAAATAGATTTTATTTAGTATTTAAAATATGATGATTTTCATGAAAACTATAATAGCAATCTCTTCCTATAATAATATGGTCAATGAGAAAGATAGCATGTAATGCACCTATTTCATTAATGTTTTTCGTAATTTGGATATCTTCTTTGCTGGGAGTTGGGTCTCCAGAAGGGTGATTGTGCAAACAAATAATAAAAGAAGCCGATAAAAGATAAGCATTTTTAAAAATTTCTCTAGGATGGGCAATAGAATAATTAATGCTACCAATAAATAGTCTTTTTTTCTCTAGGTAATTCTTTTTATTATCTAAATAAAGGACGTAAAATTCTTCTTGCTTTTTTTCCTTAAAAAGATGGTGAAAATAACGAATAATGACCTCTGGGCTTGTACAATTTAGAACATCTACTAAAGGAACCGTTTCTTCAATTCTTCTTGAAAGTTCTACTAAGGCTAAAATCTCGGTAGCTTTAACTTTACCAATTCCTTCAATTTGAAGTAATTGCGGATAAGTTATATTTTTTAAATTGCGAATTCCCCCACTTTTTATTAATAATTCTCCCGCTAAATCTTTTACTGATATTTTTTTCGTCCCTGTCTTTAGAAGAATCATTAATAACTCTTCATTACTTAAGTTTTTTGCTCCATAAAGGAATAATCTTTCTCGTGGTTTTTCTTCATCTGGTAATGTTTTAAAATTCATATTTTCCCCACCTTATCTATATTTTTTTAAATTCCCCTCTAATTATATTATTCTAGATATTTTTTTTAAATCCTTCTTCATTTTAAAAAAACTGGAGAAAATTAGAAAAAAAGAAAAAAACACTTCTTATTGATGTGCTTTTTAAGATTAAATTATTTTTAAAAGAAATTTTTTACATATATTTGTTCATTTGTTTCATCATTTGGTTTACTTGTTTTTGATTAGGGGTTCTTCCCATTGATGACATCATTGCTTTAATCATTTGTTCATTGATTGGTGGGTTTTGTTTTAAATATTTCATCATATACTTTCTCGCTAAGAAAAAGCCAATAATTCCCCCAACAATTAAACCAATTACTAAATATAATATATCTCTTAACATATTATCCCTCCATGAATCCATTTTACTAGAAAAATTGCAGTTTGTCTATTCTTTTACTAGTTCCTCTTCCTTTTTTCTCACATTTTCTAACCAAAAATAATCTTGATTTTCAAAGTCGCAAACAAATAATTGATGATTGAATTTCCGAAGTGTTTCAAAAAAACTAGGATAGTTAATACTACTTTTTAACTTTAAGCAATAACTACTAACCATTAATTTGCTATATTCTTGATAATTAGAAATAGAATGAATATTAGCTTTATTGTTATAGTAAACATCAATATTGTGATTCATGTTTAAGAAATTATTAATAAATAGTTTGTTGAAGTTATTCGTAATTGCTTCGTAGTAATTATTAGATAGCATCATATCATGACGATTGGTATAATAAGTGTCTTCTAACATTTTATATAGTTTGTAAGGATATTTGTTATATACTTCATAAAAGAAATCATTAACATTATAAATATAAAATACTCGCATTTTTATCACCAAGTATAGTATAGTAAAATACTTGTAAATATTTTGTCGAATTTAAAATACTGATGAAGATTTTTCTTAAGTTAAAAATTTTTAAAAATATTGATTGAGGATATTTACAATTTGGCTATTGTCATAGCCTTCTCTTAAGAGAGTGGTATAAATTTTATTTCTTAATTTATAATTATCTAGTTTACGATTGGTTTTGATTTGTTTTTCAATTCGAGAAATAATTTTTTCTTGCATAACTTCCCTAGACATTAAATCGTGGTATTTTTCAATAATGGAAGAAGAAATATTTAATTTTTTTAATTCACTGATGATTCTATATTCTCCCATATTAGTAAATCTTAATTTATCCCTAATAAAGCATTCTGTAAAATATTCATCATTTAAAAGGCCTTTTTTTAAGAGTTTTTGAATAATTTTTTCTCTATCTTCTGCTACTACTTGTTTTTTCTTTAAGTAATCATCTATTTCTTTGGTTGCTCTAAGACGAATGCTTATATATTTTATGCAGGCATTATAATATTCTTGAATATTTGTCTCTATTAGTACTTTTTGATATAAATAATTATCTAATTTCTTTTTTAGGAGAAGTTCATTTTCTAAAATGACTTCATCATAAGTATCAATCACTTCCCCATTATCTAAATATAGTCGATATTTTAAAGTGCCAATTTTTTCATATTTTTCAATTTTCATTATTTAACCATTTGGTCAAAAGTTACTTGGCCAAAATTACCTTCTCTTAAATCTTTTAATACGATTGTTGCGACCTTTTCTGAATCGACTTCTCCTTTAGAGATGGCACCAATTTTCTTACCAATTTGTTCAAACATTTCAGTTATCTCTTTTTGACTATCTAATTGATATCTTTTTTCGAGGGAGGTTGGGTAATATTTTTTTAGGGTTTCTAGAATATAAAAAGCAATTTGTTCTTTATTTAAAATTTCTTCTTTAATTGCTGTCATTGCCGCTAAATTTAGGGCGATATTTTCTCCTTCTAATTTGGGCCATAATATCCCTGGAGTGTCTAGAAGCTCCAAGTCTTTATTGATACGAATCCATTCCAAATTCTTGGTAACTCCTGGTCGATTTCCAACATTGGTGGCTTTTTTACCAACTAATCGATTAATCAGAGTACTTTTTCCGACATTGGGAATACCTAGTATTAAAATTCTAGTTCTTCTTGGTTTTAAACCTTTGGCTTGTCTTTTTTGATTTAAATCAAGGGAAAGTTCATTTATTTTATTTAAAATACTGTTTAAGTTTTTATCATGTAAAAGGTCTATTAGTAATACTTGATAGCCTTCTTTTTCATAAAAATGAACCCACTGATTTGTTTTTTCGCTATCACATAAATCTTTTTTGGTCATAATTAGAATTTTTGGTTTATTTTTGGTTAAAGCATCAACTTCCTTATTTTTAGAAGACATAGGAATTCTTGCATCAATGACTTCTAAGACGATGTCTATTAAATTGATTTTTTCACTAATTTCTCTTTTGGTTTTGGCCATATGACCGGGGTACCATGATATCGAGATTTTTGGAAACCTTTTTTCATCTTCAGATTTCATTTTTTTTTCTGCTCTCATTTTTCTTTTTTGATACATGTCCACTTTTATTCACTTCCTTTTTTTAAAATTATATCATTTTAAATTGTATTTTTATATTATTTTTATTAATAACATCAACCATGTCTATTAAATTATTTAATATTTTTCTATCTAATTGTTCAGTATTGAATTTGGTATTCATCTCTTCTCTTACTAATTGCTCTAATTTCTTTTGATTAATAGAATATTTTAAACAACTTTTATCTTTAATATATGAACTACAATAATAATAAATTTGATTCTTACTTTTTCTAATTATTAAATGTTTACCACAATGTGCACATTTTAGATAACCTGAAAACAAATCGAGTTCATTACTTTTATTTACTTTAATTTTCCTATTTAATATTTCTTGCACTTTATCAAAAATATCTTCAGATATAATTGCATCATGATGCTTTTCTGTTCTTATCCATTCATCTTTCTTTACATCAATTAATTTATTTGACCTGTAATTCAATTTTGACTTTACATTTTGAATAAGTACCCCAGTATATGTTTCATTTCTTAAAATTCTATTTACTATTTCTGCATTCCATTTCTTTAAACAAATTGTATTTTCTTTTGATTTTTCTTTATTTAATTTATATTCACTTGGTCTTTCTATATCATTTTCATTTAAAAACTCTGCTATTTCTTTTCTACTTTTTCCTTCAATAACCATATTAAAAATTTTTCTTACAATATGTGAAACTTCACCATCTATAACTAATTTATGATTATCAAATTCATCTTTTTTATATCCGTATGGTGCAAATGTTCCAATAAACTCTCCATTTAATTGTTTAACTTTTAATGTTGATTTTACTTTTTCAGATATATCCATTAAATAGCAATCATTCATTAAATTCTTTAATGGTATAGATATTCTAGTTGATAATTTTGAATCTTTTAATGTATCTATATTATCTATTATCGATATAATTCTTACATTGTATCCTGGTAAAAAGTTTTCAATATAATTATCTGCTTCTATATGATTTCTTCCAAATCTAGATAAATCTTTTACTATTATTGTATTTATTTTACTATCAGTTATATCTTTAATTATTCTTTTAAATTTTTGTCTATTGAAATTAGCATCTGAGTAACCATCATCTATATAAAAATCTACTAATTCTAAATCTTGATTATCTTTAATAAATGAATTTATAATTGATTTTTGATTAGTAATACTATTTGATTCATCTTTTACTTTATCTTCTTTTGATAATCTAACATATCCTGCTACTTTATATTTTGACATTTTTAATCACCATTTTATCATTAATTTTATAAAATTCACTACTCATTCACATCAAATATTGGTAATAATATTGTTTCAATAACATCTTTTAAATTTAACAATATTTTTTCTAATTCTTCTTTTCTTAGCGAACATATATAATCGCAAAATTTCATTTTATCAAATTCGGTTATTATATTATCGTCACCATAATCACCTTCTTTTGTTTTAGTATTATAAAAAGAAGTCGTATCTATATTGTCTAATACCAAAGCGTTTTCTACACCTTTTTTCATTTTTTTACTATTATTATATTTAGGTATACATCTTATAAAAATATTGTTTTTTTCTTCATCAGATTTATTTGTATCGCCATCATATAAACAAATGTTTTTATTGTTTAAATTTTGAGCCACCAAAAAATCAAACGCATTATTTAGACTTTTGTAACCTGTATTACGTTCACTTTTATTTTCATCAATATATCCAACCCACCTAAACTCGAAAGGAACTTCTATATTGAATATTTCTAGTGTTTTATTAAAATACTTTTCATCTGTTCTTCCTTCTAAATAAACTATAGATTTATTTGAGTCATAAAATTTTATTGAAAAAGCATCTGCTACTACTTCCATAGAATTACATTTAAAATATTCTGCTTTATCTTTAACTATTATGTTTCCATTCCTATCTCTTTCCAATACAATAACTTTATCATTTATCCTATTTTCGTTATGTATTATAAAAGGAGAATGAGTAACAGTAAATATCTGAGATGTTTGCTTTTCATTATTGCTTGTAAATATGCCTTTATAGAAATTCATCACTTTTGATTGCCAATTTGGATGCATACTTATTTCTGGCTCATCTATGAAAACAAAAGCACCATTCATTGCTTCTTTATCTTTTAATAAAAAAGCTCCTCTATAAACAATTTGTTTTTCTCCAGAACTTAAGTTTTCAATAGAAATTGGAATACCATATTTTTCAAAGACAATTGATTTATATGAATTAACATTTTCAATATGACTATATGATAAATTGTCAAACATTTTATTAAATGCATTGGTAAATCTCGTCATTCTTTCATTAACAGAAATATCTTTATATGGCACGTTAGGATTATTTTTCACTTGCCTAGCAATCTCAGAATCATCTAATGATTGCACATCTATTAATAATTGATTCATCCTAGTTGGCAAATCATTAGATGATCTATAACTAGTTTTTGAAATATCTAAATTCAGACTTGTAACTGATGACAAATTATTAGCATTAAAATTAATATCAACATCTGAAAATATGCCATTAAAATTATATTTATTTTTAAAATCATCGCTTGTTTCATAATATTCAATTCCATTTGAGTCCTTAGCCCAAATATTTTTTCTATTATTAACTTCTTTAAAATAATATTTAATCTTAAATATAGAATTATTATCATCTTCAAATTCAACTTCCATAGGGGCATTTACATTATGTGAAGCTACTTTGTATAACTCATTAAGTATTGTGCTTTTTCCAGTACCATTTTCTCCTGCAAATATTATAGTTTCCATAACTTTACCATTCAAACCACAAAAGTTGAGCTCTAAATTTTTTAAAATTGGATGATTTTCAAATTTGATTTTTCTTATCTTATACATATTTTTCTCCATTTCATAATACAACTATTATTCATATTTCGATATTTCATTTATTTTCTCTAATTTGTTAATTTTTTATTTATCACTTTCTTCTATATCCAAATACAAATTTATTTCTTCTTCTGTTGGTAATTTATCTAATAATTCTTTTGGTAATTGTTCTTTTAATTCATAAGTTGAAACGCCAATAGGAACATTTGTAGATTTTAAAGACCAATCTACCGTTACTCTGTTTTTCCCTCTACATAATAATAAACCAATTGTAGGTGCATCACATTCTTTTTTTATGGTTTCATTAATTGCTGTTACATAAAATCCTAATTGCCCTATATAATCTGGTTTAAATTCACTTGCTTTTAATTCAACAACTACATAACACCTAAGTTCTAAATGATAAAATAACAAATCAATATAAAAGTCTTGATTATCAACTGAAATTTTGTATTGATTGCCAACAAAGCTAAAACCTTTACCTAACTCTAATAATACATTTCTTATTTTTGTTATCAATGCATCTTCCAATTCTTTTTCTTTATATTCTTCTTTTAATGTAATAAAGTCAAAAATATATGGATCTTTTATAGTATTATTCACTAAATCACTATCTTTTGGAGGTAACATTGCATTAAAATTATTGTTACTATTTCCTATTCTTTTATGAAATTCTGTTTCAATTTGAATAGCTAATACATTTCTACTCCAACCATTTTTAATAGTATTTTCAGCGTATATTTGTCTAATATCTTTATCTTTAATTTTTTCAATTAATAACAAATTATGTCCCCAAGGTAATTTGGCAACAAGTTGTTGCCATTTTTCATCATCAGCATACTCTTCATAAAATAATCTCATTGACCTTATATTTCTTTCAGAAAAGCCTTTCATATTAGGAAAAGTTAATTTAAGTTCTGTTGATACTTGCTTCGTAAAATTATTTCCATATTGTTTGTTTTCTGAAACAATTTTTCCTAATTTAAAATACAACATAATTAAATTACTATTAACTTCTTGCATAGTTTTAATTTGCGTATTTATAATTTCTTCTTTAATATTACTAATAATATTTTTAAAATTCTTTTCTAACATAATTCACATCCTTTCTATTGTTTTTCATAAGTCCTACACTCATATTTTTTAGAGACTTTTTATAAAAAAATACCTCAGAAATGTAAAAAGCATTTAACAAAAATCCCTTTATTTTCAAGGATTTGTAGGTAATTTTTCATAATTCTCCATTTACCAGTTAATACTCGTTGATGGTAAACTTTTTGTATCTTCGTTCATTTTTTTATTCTTTCTCATTTCTTTCTTTTGATGCATCCCCATTATTTATCACTTCCTATCTTTTATATTTTTTATTTTCTATTTCTTTCAAAACTATTTTATTTTCATAATCAAAATATTCATATTCATAAGTACTATTTTTATAATAAACATACACATTGTGTAATCCATTTTTGTACCACACTGAATAATTAAAATTATCATCTTTAAATATTTGGCTTAATTGTGCCCCTATTTCAACATTTCTTTTATCATATACTTCTTCTACTTTTAACGTTTCAAATTCATTTAATTTTGGGTGATTCGTTAAAGTTTTTAGAATGTTCCACCCATTTTTTTCATTTTTATTTAATATATTAAATCCAAAATCCAAGTATAATTTTGCCGCCAATCATGTTGTAGTTTGTGTGTGCAAAATTATACCTTTATGCTCTAATTCATTTGCAATTTCTAATATTTTTGTAATCAACGGCTTTGCTAAACCCTTACCTTGATAGTCTTTTTTTATTGCTACCCAATCTACTGCACCATTATACCCAAACTCTTCTTTGCTTAGTAGGAATACAGTTGCGGTACCAACCTTCTCATTTGTTTTATCATCCACTATAAATATACATCTTTTATTTAACTCTTAAATGAATGTATCATAGAAATCATGAAATATCATTATTCCTTCTTCGATAGCACAAAATTCTCCACTCTCAATATGAATATTTATCCAATCATTCATATTCCCGTCTTTATAAAATTCAAAATGAAAACCATCAGGTAAGGAATATTTTTTATAAATAGATGTATCTTTATAATACATTAATAATTCATAATATTTTATTGTATTATCATAAGATTTCATTATTTATCACCTTTACTTTCATTTAAATATTTATTGTAAAATTCATCCATTGAAGAAATATATTTTTGATCTTGTATAACCCTAAATTTTTCATATTCTTTTTCTGCTTTTTCTACTGCTCCTTTATGAGATATACTGCCACTATTATTTAACACTCCTTTTCTTCTAAACTTTAATAAATCATCAGTCGCATTTATCCAATCATTCATTGTCATAACATGCCTTTGTTTTGCTTCATCTTCAGCAAATACTAAAAACATATTTGTTAAAGCTTTTAAATTATTCATTTCTTCTTCGCTTAAATAATTTTTTGCAATAATCACATCATACTTATATATTAAACCATCAGGAGAATTTTTCCAATTAGTTAGTCCCATATGTTCTTTATCTGAGTTTGCTCTAATATATATTAATTCAGCAGCAGTATGTCCACTTATAGCATAGTGCAACTTATTTTGAACTATTTTAAAGAAAGTATACGCTTCTTCTGACTTAGGATTGTAATCAGTTGCTGTTGCAATAAATAAATCAGTGATTTTTTGATATGCCATTCTTTCGCTAACTCTAATTGTTTTGATACGTTCTAATAATTCATCAAAATATTTTGTGTCATATTTATTTCCATTTATAAAACGTTCATCATTTAATGCAAATCCCTTAGTCATATATTCTTTTAGTATTTTTGTAGCCCATATTCTAAATTCTGTTGCTTTTTTCGAATTTACTCTGTATCCTACTGCAATTATGGCATCTAAACTATAAATAGTTGTGTTATAGTTTTTTCCATCATCAGCAGTTAACGAGCATTTCTCGGTAACTGATTTTTTATCTAACTCATTATCTTCAAATATATGTTTCAAGTGTAAACTTATATTATCTGTAGAACATTCAAAAACTTTTGACATTCCTTTTTGCGATAACCATAAAGTTTCATCTTTATAAATAGCATCTACTATAATATTACCCTCATTATTTTTATATATAATTAATTTATTGTCTTCCATCAATACTCTCCTTTCCTTTAATTTTTCATAATTCATACACTTATCAATTTAAATTAAAACTTATTAAAAAAAGTTCCAAAATGTAAAAATCATTTAGTAAAAATACTCTTTATTTTCAAGAGTTTAAAAGTGTTTTTTTCATAACTCCCCACTTACCAATTAATATTAGTTTTATTTATATTTTCATTATTCATTCTTTTCACCATCTTCTAACATTCCAATCTTAAAAACTTTTTTTATAAATTCTTTTGCATTACTATATTCAGGTTCATCAAATGTAGGATATTTTTTAAAAACTTCTTCAACCCATAAACTTCCATGACCATCAATTTCAGTAATAAAGCGTTCTATTTCCCCGCACTCTACTACAAAAATGTTACTCTCATTCAAGAAATTTATAATTTGGTTATATTTTTGTACGCATTCCCCTGCTGGAAGACAAGATTTACCACAATTTTTCAATAACTTTAAATGGCTAATATTCTTTAATGCTTGTCTAATTTTACTAGCTGTTTCATCAGACATATAAGGTGCATCAGTAATAAAACTAAGTATTTCTTCTTTAATTACAGATTGTTTTTTTACTTGATTATCGGTTCCACTTTCAAACAAATTCAAAAAATCATTGTGTATAGATGAATTTTGGTTATATTTATTATCTTCTATAGAATTTATCAAATCTTTTAATTTATCACGATTATTTATTAAATCTAAATCTGCAATAACTAAAAAATTAATTTTCAATTTATTTAATAACGGAATTATTATTTTAAATTGATCTTTCCCACCAACTGCACAGAATAAAGTATTTTGATAACAATCGCCATCTATTTTTTCCAATAATGCAGAATAAAATTTACAATCACTTTCGTTTTCACATAAAACAACTGTATTATAAAATAAGCCATTAAGTATATTAGAATATTTTAAATTTTTATCATCGGAAACAACTTTAATACTATCATTATCTAGAACATGAAATTCATTTACATTGTCAGTTCTATTTATTTTTATAATTTTAATTCTGGCATAATCTTTTTCTAGCATCCCACGTAAAAAATCAATATTATGAGTAGATATGAAACACTGCTTATTTTGAGATAAATCAACAATATTTCTTCCTAAAATTCTAGCTTGAGGTGGATGAAGGAATGTTTCAGGTTCGTCTATCAAATATAACGAATGAGTAGTTGTAATTAAAGATGCCAAAATCGCAACAGCACTTCTAATTCCATCGCCTTGATCATTTAAATTTTCTAAAGATTCTAATAAACATCTTGCTTCTCTCGTATCAGCACTAACAGATTTATCTATTTCATCTTTCGTACCAAACTTATACAGTTTAGATACAGAATTTTGCCAAAATTCTTCACTAATATCAATTTTCTTTCCAAAACATGAAAATAAAATATCATTTAATGTAGTTATGTTTTTTTTATCTCTTTCAAGTTTTCTCATTATGTCAAAACTTAACTTGTCATTAATAAAAGAATACGAAATAGGTGCCGTCATATTCAACCTACTTTCTGTAGAAAGAAAACTAAATAACACTTTATAAAAATTTTTATCTCCTGATTTCACATTTTGAAAATTACGCTCATTATAATTATGTGTATAATTTACATCAACAGCAATATCATAGCCTTTAGGTCCTAATTCAAAATTATTCTTAAAATAATTCCTCATATTAATTTCTTCAAAATTAGTATCTTGATATTCTATTTCATCTACTATTACCTTTTTAGAAGAAGATTCTAAAATATCATTTTTAATATCTTTTAGTGCTCTGCTTTTTCCCACATTATTAGCACCAACAAAAACAACTATATCATCATTACTTAATTCTATTTCTGTGTTATCATTAAATTTTATTTTTTTAATAACAACTGAAGGATTAAGATTTATATCTTCATTTATATCACTATTCATCAAACTACCTCCTTAATTAATAATCAGTTACTACGTAATACCAATTATCTTTTACTTATCCATACTAACTATTGGATATCATGTCTCACTAGACTTAATTATTTTTTTTCAACTTGTTGAATATACTAACTGAACAGAACCAGATAGCATTCCTTTAAATATCCCAAAACCAATTACCTTACCATTTTCATCATTTTGGTAAACTGCCACTTCTCCACTACTTGAAACTTTTTTATATTTATCTATTCAACATTACCTAAATCATCAACTTCTAATTTATTATCTTTCATCAATACCTTCCTTTAGTTTTTCATAACTCCCCACATACCAGTTAATACTCGTTGATGGTAAACTTTTTGTATCTTCTTTCATTTTTTTATTCTTTCTCATTTCTCTCTTTTGATGCATACCCATTATTTATCACTTCCATTCTCTATCATTCTTGCTTCATTTAAAAAATTATCAAAGTCTGATTTATATAATTTATCTTGTTTAACTCTAAATTTATCATACTCTTTATAAGCTAATTCCTTTGCAACACTAGCCGATATTTTCCCCGCACTATGCAATATTTCTTGACCATTAAATTGCAAAAATGCATTCAATTTTTCTACCCAATCTTTCATCGTCATTGCATTACGATTTTCTGCTTGTAATTCTGCATAGTCTAAATACATAGTTACAATTCTATTTAAATCTTTTAATTCTTTTTCATTTAGATAGTTTTTTGCAATTTCCACGTCATATTTATAGATTGGTCCATCAGGAGAATTTTTCCAATTGGTTAGTCCCATATTTTCTTTTTTTGAATCCACTCTGTTATATATTATTTCAGCTGCAGTATTACCAGTTATTGCATAGTGTAATTTATTTTGAACTGTTTTAAAAAATTCTTTTGTTATTTCTGAATCTTTATCATAATCTACACTACAAGAAGA
>CAKPBH010000032.1 GCA_934140355.1 uncultured Bacilli bacterium
AAATAAAAATCATCGTAAACCCGTATAAATACTGGGATAAATGATGATTTTTTACTATATAAAGTACGAAAGTCGGGTTATATCATAAAATACTACTCAATTCAAAGACAAGCAAGAAATGACATTTTGCTACATTCAATAAAAGAAGTTCAATGCTATTTTTTTATAAAAAAAGTACTAATATAGCTTTAGAGTAACAATAAGTTGAGGATAATTTTATTTTATCTATTTTGTATCAATTTTTTTGTAAAAACACTTCCAAATTCCTTTATTTGTAATGAATTAGAGCTATTTTATATGCCTTTAACAAAACTATAATGCTATTTAAAAAAGGATTAACAAAAATTGATGAATAGATTGACAGATAAGTATTTTTATTTTAAAATAATATTAAATCTAGTTTGACGTGTAGATATGGAGTTGGCACCCATGGAGCGATATGAAAAGAGAGATTCTTAGGAATAAATAAGGTGGAACCGCGGGAAATACTCGTCCTTATACTTTTTTAAGAATCTCTTTTTTGATAGAAATAGGAGGAATTTATGGAAAAGTTAACAATGGAAAAAATGGTAAATTACTGTAAACAATATGGATTTATTTATCAAGGAAGTGAGATTTATGGAGGGTTAGCAAACACTTGGGATTATGGCCCTCTTGGATGTCGTCTGAAAAATAATATTAAAGATTTATGGAGAAAACGTTTTATTCAAGAAAATAAAAATAGTTATGAAATAGATGCCGATATTTTAATGCATCCCAAAGTGTGGGAGGCAAGTGGACATACAACTAGTTTTTCCGACCCTTTGGTAGATTGCCGAAGTTGTAAATCAAGATATCGTGCTGATAATTTAATATCAAGTTATACCTCTAAGGTTAATCCTGATCTCTTAAGTGATGAAGAAATGATCCAGTATATCAAGGAGAATGGTATTAAATGTCCTAAGTGCGGAAAAAGCGATTTTACAGATATTCGGGAATTTAACTTGATGTTTGAAACTTATCGTGGTGTAATTAAAGGAGATAAGAGTGGACTAGTTTATTTAAGACCAGAAACAGCACAGGGAGAGTTTGTTAATTTTTTGAATGTCCAAAGAACAATGAGAGCAAAAATTCCATTTGGAATTGGACAAATTGGAAAATCTTTTCGAAATGAAATTACACCGGGTAATTTTACTTTTCGAACAATAGAATTTGAACAAATGGAACATCAATTCTTTTGCAAAGAAGGAACAGATAGTGGTTTTTATAAATTTTATAAGGAATATGCAATGAATTTTTGCAGAGATCTTGGAATCGATACAGATAAGTTAAGATACCATGATCATGATAAGTTGGCTCATTATGCAAAAGAAGCCTGCGATATTGAATATTTGTTTCCAATGGGATGGGGAGAGTTATGGGGAACACATAATCGTACCAATTATGATTTGTCTAGGCACCAAGAGTTCTCCGGAGTATCTCAAGAATATTTGGATCCTGTAGACAATACAAAATATATTCCTTATGTAATTGAATCATCCGTTGGTTGTGATAGACTTACACTTGCTTTGCTTTGTGATAGTTACCGAGAAGAAGATTTAGGAGATGGAACAACAAGAGAGGTGATGGGCTTCATTCCAGCTCTTGCCCCATATAAAGTAGCTGTTCTTCCTTTAGTGAAAAAATATCATAGTGAGTATGCAAAGGAACTTAAAGAAAAACTTTCTAAACATTTTATGTGTACTTATGATGAAACAGGAAGTATTGGTAAGCGTTATCGAAGATGTGATGCCATTGGAGTTCCTTACTGTATTACTGTTGATGATGAAACTTTAAATCATGGTAAAGTAACTTTAAGAAACAGAGATACCATGGAGCAAATTATCCTTTCAGTTGCAGAAATAGAAACATATATTAGGGAGAAAATTCAATTCTAATGATTCATTTACGTACGTTTAATTTAGAAAAGATAGATGAGATTAAACATTATGATTTACTGATGAATTTGGATAGGGACGCTAAGGTAAAAGGATATATTTCTCAAAATTTCCTTGAATGGATTGAAAAACAGCAATCAATAAGCGATGATAAAATTGAGTTAGGAAAGTCATATGTTATTGAAAAAGATAACAAGTATATAGGAATTGTTGGTAGTTTGAATTTTTCTAGTACAGGAATACTAGAAGTTTGGTACACAATAAAGAAAAACTTAAGAGAAAAAGGATATGGGGAGAAAATTTTAGCAGAAATTACCCCTTATTTAATAGAGAATGTTCAAGGATTAAACGATATAGAACTAAAAATAGATAAAAAAAATAAAGCTAGTCAAAAAGTAGCTCTTCGTAATGGCTATATATTAGAGGACGAAGATAAAACCAATAATATGGATATCTATCATTACTTTGGGAGAAAGCGTTAAGAATAAAATATTCAAGCATTACTTCCTAATTTTCTTTATTACACCAGCCTCTTAATAAAATGCTACTTTTCTATTTAGTAAATAAAAATTTAATCTTTTACCTTTTCTCCTTCTAAAGCTAAAAAATAAAAAATAGTAATTTGAAAGGAAAAGATCTAAAAAGCACATTTCATTTTGAATGTGTTTTTTAGATTGTATGACAATTTTAGTTTTTATTGATTGTTCTAATTTCCAGCCTCTTAAAACTGAAGAAACATGATTTTAATACAAGATTATCTTTTTTACGCAGTCAAGATAATTTTATGTTTCAATTCAGTCAAATAAAATTAAGGAATAAAAGAATACTTTTAGTTAAAGTTCGGTTAGGTAAAATATGAAATAAAATGATATTTTCCTAAAAAATAGTCTAAAAGTATCAAAAAAATCGAAAGACAGTCAAAAAATTTATATTTTTAATTAATAGATATATTTCTAAAACATCAAATTTACTTTTTGTTTATAAGGGTTTATCTGTAAATTTCATTTCCTTGACTGAACTGTAACTTAAGATAGTATTAAAAAATCGCAAATTGTAGATTAATTCTTTCTTTTTTGTTGCATAGATTTGATTCTTTATTTCATATCATTAACAAAGGAGGAAAGATGATGGAGAAAGCTTATATGGGAATTGATATTGGTTCCATTTCAACAAAAGCGGTTATTATTGATGAATATTGTCATATCATTGCTAGTGAATATTTATATACAGAAGGAAATCCAATAGGGGCAGTAAAAAAAATTATCAGTATTTTAAAGAAAAAAATGGACTTTACGAAATATCAGGTGGTATCGATTGGGACAACAGGGTCTGCTAGAAAATTAATTGGTAGCCTATTAGGGGCTAGTATAGTTAAAAATGAGATTACAGCACATGCAATTGGAACAACGTCTATTTATCCTGATGTGCGGACAATTTTTGAAATAGGCGGACAAGATTCTAAGATTATTCTTTTAAAAAATGGAATTGTGGTAGATTATGCAATGAATACCTTATGTGCGGCCGGAACGGGATCTTTTTTGAGTTCACAGTCTAAGCGATTAGGTGTTGATGTGAAAGATTTTGGTGGGATTGCCTTAAAAAGTAAAAATCCTACTTTAATTGCAGCTAGATGTACGGTTTTTGCAGAATCTGATTTGGTTCATAAAGCCCAAGTTGGTTGTTTAAAGGAAGATTTGATTGCGGGATTATGTCGGAGTGTGGCAGTAAATTATTTAAATAATGTTGGTAAGGGTAAGAAAATTTTGGGACCGATTGTTTTTCAAGGGGGAGTTAGTAAAAATATTGGTGTTGTTCATGCTTTTGAGGAACTTACAGGAGAAAAAATTTTGGTCGATGAGAATTCTCATTTGATGGGTGCTTTAGGTGTTGCAATTTTAGCAATGAGAGAGGGAAAGGAAGAAGTATTTTCTTTTGATATTGAAAATGTTTCCTTTGAAACAAAGGGAATAAATTGTCATGGATGTGCGAATTGTTGTGAGATTATTTGTGTAAAGAGGGATAATAAAATTATTGATTCGTGGGGTAACAGATGCGAGAAGGGTCAAATAAAAGTGGCAAGTTAATTTCATTTCATTTTAGTTATTATATCATGGCTCTTTTTTATGTATTAGCTGGGTATTTTTTAAATTTAATTATTTTTACGATTTTGATTTTGGTGCATGAATTTGGTCATTGTTTAGCGGCTCTTTTATGTCATTTTCGTATTGATAAGGTAGTAATTTATCCTTTTGGTGGGAAAACTACTTTAGATATTGGGTATAATCGAGATATTCATTTAGAATTATTTGTTGCATCATTTGGTGTGATTTTGCAGTTTGTTTTTTATTTGGTGCTTTGTTTTTTTCATCAAAAATACTTCATTAGAACTTATGCTATGGATTTATTTACGCTCTATCACAGAGAGATTATTCTTTTTAACTTGTTACCAATTTATCCTTTGGATGGTGGAAAGATAATGAATATGTTACTTTGTTTTATCTTTCCTTATCGTCTTTCTAATGAGATTACGATTTTCTTATCGGGGATAAGTATTTTCTTTTTCTTTGTTCTTTATCGTTTTAATTATGCCAATATCATGATTGTTAGTGTATTAATTTTTTATTTGTATCAATTTTATCAAAAAAGACACTATATTTATCAAAGATTTTTATTAGAGCGATATTTATCGCCTGTTTCTTATCCCAAAGTAAAGATTGTTAAAAATATCTATTCTTTTTATCGAAATCGAGTACACTATATCAAAACAAAAAAAGATAAACTAAAGGAAGAAGAAGTTTTAAAAAAATATTTTCAACGCCAATGACTATACAAAAAATATTTTTTTTGCTATACTAAAGTATAGTAGGAGAGTGTTAGATATGGGTATTAAGATTATGGGACTAATGGTTATGTTTTTATTAGTGATTTTTTATTGGTACAATAAAGATAAGTTTTGTAAAAAGAATCATTTTTATCAGTATTTTTTAATTCTTAATTATCTTTTTTTCTTTTTTGATGTGATAGGAGAGGCTTTTTTTCCAAACGATGCTAGCGTACTACATTATCTTTTTTTAATTGCTATTGATTTAGGGTTTACTTTTTATGTACTTCATCATTATATTGAAGAGAAATATTCTTATCAGTCGAGTTTGCTTGAAAAAAAAAGGAAGAATTTGCTATTTCTTTATGGGGGAGTTTTTGGATTAGAGGGAATTTTCTTTCTTTGTTGTTCTAAAATCACTTTTTTTGGTCTTTCTTTTGGAATGTTTCTTTTCATGATTAATGTTGTCTTCTTTCTATTTGTTTTAATTTTTCTTGGAAATAAGATGAAGGCTAGGGATACTTTTCATTTTTGTATTTTGTTCTTACTTCAGGCTTTAGGTGCTATTTTAGAGGTTCATTTTCCGCAAATTGGTTTTTCTTCTATTGCTTGTGTACTGGGAATGTTATATCTTTATTTAACACTAGAGAATATGGGAATTGAAGAATTAGAGGTTTTGCGTGTTGAAAATGCTTATCAAAAAGAAAAAGCCATCGATAAGATTGCTTTTTTGAAAAATATTTCGCATGAAATTAGGACGCCAATTAATACAATTGATGGATTTAGTCAGATGATTATGGATAATGATGATATTACTTCTATTAAAAAAGATGTTTTGGATATGAGGATTGCTTCTAGGGATCTTATTGATGTTATTAATGGGATGATTGATTTATCGATTATTGAGTCAGGGGAGTTGAAAATTATTCCTGAAGACTATAATGTTTATGATATGTTTGATAGTGTTATTGATATTGTGCATGCGAAATTAAGAGAAAAGAGTGTTGAATTAGAGGTAGTAATCGAAAAAGATATTCCTGAGGTTTTATGGGGAGATTCAGAGAGAATTAGTCAGGTAATTTTAAATTTGATGAAAAATGCGATTAAGAGAACAGAAAAAGGAAAGATTACTTTGGCGGTTCGGCGAATTAAATCAGATACTTTGTGTCGTTTAAAGATTGAAATTAAGGATACAGGAGATGTTATTTCTAAAGAAGAATTGGAGCGTATTTTTTCTTCTTCCTTCTCTTCTTTTGAAGGAAACTTGAATTTGGCTGTAACTCGATACTTAATTGATAAGATGAATGGTAGTTTAGAGGTTGATAATACTTATCATGAAGGAAATTGCTTTGTTATTACTTTAGACCAGAAAATTATTCGGGAGCATCAAGATAAAAGTAAGAGAAAAGAAAAGGTATTAAAACCTTTTCTGGCACAAGATAAAAGAATTTTGATTGTTGATGATAATAAATTAAATTTAAAAGTAGCTTCGCGGTTACTTATGCCTTATCATCCTGTGATTGTGGAGGCTAGTAGTGGGCAAGAATGTTTAGATATTTTAGATACTGACCATGATTTTGATTTGATTTTAATGGATGATTTGATGCCTGGTTTGAGTGGAACAGATACAATGCATTTAATTAAAAAAATTGGGAGGGTTGATGGTTACTATATTCCTGTTGTAGCATTAACGGCTAATGCAGTATCTGGGCAGAGGGAAAAATATCTAGAGATGGGATTTGATGATTATTTATCTAAACCAATTGATCGGTATGAATTAGATTTAATTTTGAAAAAGTATTTGAAGGGAAATTTGTCGAAATAATTTGACTAAATTTCTTTTTTCTTTTATAATGATTATGGTGGTAGGATGAAAAAATATCAATATGTTATATTGTTTTTTAGTGTATTTTTTAGTTTATGTTGTAGTGTTCAAGCAACAACTTTACAGGATTTATATAATGATTTATCTTCTTTAGAAAAAAGTTATGCTGCAGCTCAAAAGAAGAAAAACTTGACACAAGCAGAAATGAATAATGTTAAAGCGAGTATTGCTAGTACGGAAGCAGAGATTCGTCAGGCTCAAAGTGATATTACTCAAGCAGAGAAGGATATTGCAAAGAGTGAGGAAGATATTAATAAGAAAAAAGAAGAAACAAATCAAATGTTACTTTATTTACAACTTTCAAATAGTAAGGGAAATAGTATGTTAGAGTATGTCTTTGAGGCAGATAATTATACAGATTTTATTTATAGATATTCGGTTGTAACACAGATGAGTGATTATAACCAAGGGTTAGTAGATGAGTTAAATACTTTGGTAAAGCAGTTAAATTCAAAAAAAGAAACTCTTGCGGTAAAACAAACCGAGTTAGCTAAAAAGAAAAATGACTTACAGGCAAAATATTTGATTGTTCAAGCACAGTATAAAAGTGATGAAGATGATAGTATGGATGTGGCAACACAAATCTCTGATAAAAAAAAATTGATTAAAAAGTATGAAAATATGGGATGTAGTAGGAATCAAAATATTAATAGTTGTGGTAGTGCTCAAGCGGTTGATGGATGGACTTATCCACTTAATAGTTTTCGTCAATCGTCTAATTATGGTTGGGATGAAAACCGATATCATTATGCTGTTGACTTAGGAACTGGAGAGGGTTCACCAGTTAAAGCAGTTGCTAACGGAATAGTACTTTCTTCAGGGTTGACTAGAACTCTTGCTACTTGTAATTCTAATGGTTCTTCACCATATTTAGCCGCTCCATCACGTAATTGTCATTGTGGAGGATATGTTATTCAAATTCAACATAATATGCCAAATGGTTCTAGTTATGTGTCTTTATATATGCATTTACTTAGTGCAAACGTAAGTGTTGGGGATAAAGTAACTGGAGGACAGATTATTGCGTCAAGTGGTGGTGGTCCACAAGAAGCAAAAAAATGGGTTGATCATTGCACTGGTGGTCCACATTTGCATTTTACAATGTCATATGGTGCTAGTCCTATCGGAACTTCATCTGTTGCTGGTAGTACGTTTGACCCAGTTAAATTTTTCCCAGCAATGAAGGGGATTGGTTCATCTTATCGTGCGTAAGAGTAGTTTTAAGTATTTTTAGTAAATCAAAAAATTAGAAATTAGGAAGTGATGAGGATGAGAGATATTGAATTGTTAAAAAAAGCATCTATTGATGTAGATAAAGGAATAGAACTTCTTGGTGATATTGAGATGTATGATGAGACTTTACAAGATTTTTTAGATGAATCTATTGAGAGAATGAAACGAATTGAGGCGTCTTATCAAAATGAAGATATGGATAATTATGCTATTGATGTTCATGCAATGAAGGGTGATGCGAATTATTTAGGTTTTACTAAGTTAGCCGAACTTTCTCTAGCTCATCAGTTAAAAAGTCAAGAACATGATTTAGCATATGTTAAGAATCATTATGAAGAATTAATGAAAGAAGCAGCAAGAGTAATTGAAGTAGTAAAAAAATACTTAAATTGTTAATTTGTCAAGGAAGCGTAAAAAAATGATAACTGTTCGTTGAATGGTTATTTTTTTTCACCTTTTGTGTTAAAATAATAAAGGAAGTTAGGAGGATATGAAATGAAAGAACAATGGAATGGATTTCAAGAAGGAATTTGGACGAGTGAAATTAACGTCAATGACTTTATTAAAAGAAATTATAAAAAATATGAAGGAGATGAGGGCTTTTTAGTAGGCCCAACCGAAAAAACAAAAAAAGTATTAGATGTCTATAATGAAATGTGCAAAGAAGAAGTGAAAAAGCACGTTATTGATATTGATACAGTAAATCCTGCTGGAATTAATGCTTTTAAACCGGGATATATTTGTTCTGAAGATGATGTAATTGTAGGTCTTCAAACGGATAAACTTGGGAAACGAGAGATTGTTCCTAAGGGTGGAATTAAAATGGTTTATCAAGAACTAGAGGCTTATGGCTATAAAATGGATAGTGCTCTTGAACATTTTATCAAAGATACTAATTTAGTAAAAACACATAATGATGGTGTTTTTGATGCTTATACAAGTGAAATACGAAGGGCACGTCATAATAAGTTATTAACAGGTCTTCCTGATGCTTATGGTCGTGGAAGAATTATTGGAGATTATCGAAGAATTGCTTTATATGGTATTGATTATTTAATGGAAGCTAAGAAGCAAGATTGGGATAATATGAAAATTTCTGTTATGGATGATGAGACAATTCGTCTTCGTGAAGAGATTTCTATGCAATATAGGGCTTTAAAAGAAATTAAAGAAATGGCCTTAAGTTATGGATTTGATATTTCTAAACCTGCAATGAATGCTAAAGAGGCAGTGCAATGGACTTATTTTGGTTATTTAGCAGCGATTAAAGAAAATAACGGTGCTGCAATGAGTTTGGGAAGAGTGGATGCTTTCTTTGATATTTATTTTGAAAGAGATTTTGCTAATTCTACTTTAACTGAAAGTGAAGCACAAGAAATTATTGACCAATTTGTAATTAAACTAAGAGCAGCAAGACATTTGAGAACACCTGAATATGATGAGTTATTTTCTGGAGACCCAACTTGGGTTACTTGTTCTTTAGGTGGAATGACCAATGAGGGAGAGACTTTGGTAAATAAAACAAGTTTTCGTATCGTTCATACTCTAGAGAATTTAGAGAGTGCTCCTGAACCAAATATGACAGTATTGTGGGCTGAAAAATTACCAGAACCATGGAAAAAATATTGTGCTAAGGTAAGTATTGCTACAGACTCTATTCAATATGAAAATGATGATGTAATGCGTCCTTCTATGGGAGATGACTATGGTATTGCTTGTTGTGTTTCAGCAATGAGAATTGGAAGGGATATGCAATTTTTTGGAGCAAGATGTAATTTGGCTAAGACTTTATTATATGCCATTAATGGTGGTGTAGATGAAGTAAGAAGAGAAGTTGTTATTCCTGGTTTTGAAAAGATGACAGATGAGGTTTTAGACTATGAAAAAGTGAAAACGGCTTATTATAAAATGATGCATGAAGTTGCTAGAATTTACTCAGACGCAATGAATATTATTCATTATATGCATGATAAATATGCTTATGAAGCGGGCCAAATGGCATTACATGATACTTATGTTAATCGTCTAATGGCTTATGGTGTAGCAGGTTTTTCTGTTGCTGTAGATTCTTTATCTGCCATTAAATATGCTAAGGTTAAGCCAATTCGAGATGAAGATGGAATTGCTGTTAACTTTGAAATAGAAGGTGATTTTCCTAAATATGGAAATGATGATGATAGAGTAGATGAAATTGGTAAGGAATTAATTGAGAAATTTTATCAAGAATTATCTTCTCATCCTTGTTATAGAAAAGCGAAACCAACTCTTTCTATTTTAACAATTACTTCAAATGTGGTATATGGTTCTAATACAGGTGCAACTCCAGATGGAAGAGAAAAAGGTGTAGCTTTTGCTCCAGGAGCAAATCCTATGCATGGTAGAGATGCAAGTGGTGCGATTGCTTCCCTTAACTCGGTTGCTAAGTTAGATTGGGCAAATTGTTGCCGAGATGGAATTTCCAATACATTCTCTATTGTTCCTGATACATTAGGACATACTGAAGAAGAGAGAATAGAAAATTTAGTCTCCCTACTTGATGGCTATTTTATTCAAGGGGCTCATCATTTGAATGTTAATGTTTTAAATCGTGAAACTTTAATTGATGCGATGAATAATCCAGATAAGTATCCATTACTTACCATTCGTGTTTCTGGATATGCAGTTCGTTTCAATAAACTTACAAGAAAACAACAAGAAGAAGTTATTGCAAGAACATTCCATGAGAAGATGTAATGATTAAGGGAGCGGTTGCGGCCATCGAAACTTTTGGATTAGTCGATGGTCCTGGAATTCGAACTGTTGTTTTCTTAAGTGGGTGTCATCTTCGATGTAAGTATTGTCATAATCCAGAAATGTGGGTGAAGGGTCTTGAAAATTATACGCCAGAAGAACTTTCTCGGAAAATTATTCGAAATAAACCATACTTTAAGAGAAATTCAGGCGGTGTTACTTTTTCAGGGGGTGAACCACTTCTTCAAAGTAAGTTTATTATAGAAGTTGCTAAAATTTTAAAGAAAGAGCAAATTCATATTGCACTTGATACCGCTGGTGTTGGTAATGGAGATTATGAGGAAGTATTAAAGTATGTTGATTTGGTTATTTTAGATATTAAATATACAAATAAAGAAGGTTATCTTGACTTGACATCGAGACCGATGGATGAATTTTTAAAATTTATGGAATCTTTAAATCAAAGTGGAAAAAAAGTATGGTTACGTCAAGTTGTAGTACCAGGACTTATGGATAATTCTAAATATTTAAAAGAATTAGTTGACGTTTGTTTAAAAATAAAAAATGTGGAAAAAATAGAATTTCTTCCTTATCATAAACTTGGAAGTGAGAAATATTTGGAATTAGGAATTTTTAATCCTTATCAAGATAAAGAGCCTATGGATAAAATAAAGTGTCAAGAACTTTATCAAGAATTTATCAAGATGTATGAAAAGGCGAAAGAGGGAAAGTAATCATTCCTTCTCTTTTCTTTTTCTTTAAGTTAATTGATTTATCAGTATTTTTTGTATAAAATAAAAATATTCATTCATACTACTTATAGGAGTGTGAGAATAATGAATGAAAATAATGAATTATTGATGTATATTTATGAGAATGCAAATATGGGAGTAAAGAGTTGCACCAATTTAATTCGAATTTTACAAGGAAAAGATAATAAGATTAAAAAGATTGTCGAAGGAGAACTGAAGGGATATGAAGAATTTGCTAAAAGGGCAGAGAAGTTAATGAAGAAAAATAAGTTGCAGCCAAAAGAAAAAGGATTGATGGCTGATGTTATGTCAAAACTGGGAATGAATATGGAAATGATGAAGGATAATAGTGATGCTAGGGTAGCCGATATGTTAACTAAAGGATTTACTATGGGTAATGTAGATATTACAAAAAAAATTGACCGTTTTGAGGGCGATTGTGATAAAGATATTTTAAAATTAGCGAAGGATTTATTAAATTTTGGCAAAGAAAATATTGAAATTTTAAAACCGTATTTATAACTTGGTTTGGCTATATTATAGATAAATGTATTGATGACTATTTATAATGGGAATTCAGTTACAAAAAATTAAAATAGGTGAAAAATGAGAGGATAAAAATAGAGTAAAATGAATAAGTTGGATGGAATAAAAAAATGAATGATATAAAACTATATTGTTATTGGAATATAGGAGGTGTGATATGAGGGCATTAGTAACAGGGGCTAGTTCAGGAATTGGTATGAGTATTGCAAAATCTTTATTAGATTTAGGATATGAGGTTTTTGTGGTAGCAAGAGATAAAGAAAAATTAGAGCGTATTTATCAAGAAAATAATAAAGCACACATTATTGCTTGTGATTTGGGGAGTGTTGATGCATGCTGTAAGTTGTATGATAAATTAAAAGGGAAAAAAATTGATATTTTAGTCAATAATGCAGGTTTTGGAGATGCTGGTAAGTTTGTAGATACTTCTTTGAAAAAAGAGGTAGATATGATTAATTTAAATGTAATTTCTTATCATGTTTTGATGAAGTTATTTCTAAGAGATTTTGTAAAACGGGATAGAGGTAGAATTTTAAATGTGGCTTCAATGGCAGGATTTATGCCTGGCCCATATATGGCTAGTTATTATGCGACTAAGTCTTATATTGTAAATCTTACTTTGGCTGTTTGGGAGGAATTAAAGAAAGATAAATCGAGGGTACATTTATCGATGTTTTGTCCAGGACCAGTAGATACAAATTTTAATCATGTTGCTAATGTGAAATTTAATGTGCCATCCCTTTCGGCGAAAGAGGCAGCAAAAATAGCTATTGAAGGGATGTTTCAAAATAAAAAAATAATTATTCCTAGTAACATGAAGTTAAATTATGCTTTGGTGAAAGTTAGTCCGGTGTCTTTGGTATTGGCAGTTAATTCTAATATGCAAGAAAGAGTAGATGAGTAGAATACTGATTCTTCAAAATTCAGTAGATCTAGAAAAAATTAGTTCAAAATAATTGAACTAATTTTTTTGATAAATAAAAAGAAATTTTTTGAAATCAAACTTTAATTTAGAAAACAATTTATGAAGAAAATTTAAAAGCAAATAAGGGATAAAATTCAATTGGTGCCAAGTGGTGCATGTTTAGAAATTTTTATTAAGGTTAATTTCTATAAATATTATACTATATATATTTTAAAATAGAAAAATTATTTTTTGTAATTAACTGTATTCTTATAAATTAAACCGTTATCCACCTCATCTTTATAGCAATCGGATAATCTAATCATATCATCTGTACTAATACTTAATTCACCATTGTTGACAATAGGAATATCTAAAGTATCTAATACTTTTAAATCACTATCCGCTACGGAATCTGTGTGTCCTAATATATCTATTAGATGGCATAACTGACTTATTTTTTCGGGATTGTTTTTAATTTTGTTATGAAAATCGCTTGCTAGTATAGTTCCAATAACATATCTCTGTCTTTTATAAAATTGTAAAGAGCCAAATTTAACGATTTCATTCAAATACTTTTCACCTCTTATATATAATAACTCATAAATTTTTGAATTTTTATCTATGGAATTCAAATAATTTAATAAAATATCTTTTGTAATACAATTATTATTTTGTATATACAATCTTATTAAGATATTCTCAAAAATTATAGCACCAGCATCATCGTAAGTTTCTACTAATCTATTATTTTTACGCACTATGACTTCCTCGCTGTTATAATTTGTATTTTTTAAAAGATAATCCTGTAATAAAAATTCCATTGCAATCGTTGATGACTCTCCTAAAAATTGTTTTATTGTGCTATCTTGATTTTTAGGTTGACTAAATTTATGAGTTATTTCATGAGTTATAGTAAAAATATCATCTAAATTCTCAGCATAATCGATATGCACATATCCATCTTTTCCTACTTCAGATTTATTATTTCTATGCTGTCCAGTGTATTCTTCAGTTTGCTTTTTATCTAATATTTTATAAAATCTGACAGAATAATCTTCTTTACCATTATATATATTTTTTTCTTGTAATATATTTTGAAACATATAAGAATACTCTGGTTTTATGAAATCAAAGAAATCTATAACAGTTTGAATAGATGTATTTAATGACACTTTTGATGAGTATTCCTTTGAATTTAATTCAGGTGTGTTCTCAATTATTATATATGCAAGTTTAGTGATTTCATCAAAATATTTTAATTGAAATTTTAATTCATTATCGCTTAATGAATTTTGTATTGCTAAATTAAGTCTATTGTAGTAATTCATTTCATTGTCTCCATTTCTACTTAATTATACTATATATTAGACGTTATTTGAATAGATGTAAGTAAGTAAATATTTGAAAATATTTACTTACCACACGTTCATTGATAATGTCAATATACAAGTGTGTTTTTAAATTGTCATAGATTTAATATTAATTTCTTGTATTCAGAACAAATGTTTGTTAGATACATTTGAAATATATCAGATGCTTTTTCTTTCTATTTATCAAATGATAAAAGAAAGGTGGTGATATTTATGACAAAAAGAGAATTTTCTCTATTTATTATAATATTGCTCCTATTCTTAGTTGTAATTATTTAACTCCTAAAATAGCAAAGCATCTAATTTCACAACTATGTGATTTCAGATGCTATATTCATAAGGGATTGCATTTGATCAACCATAATCAAATGTATCCTTTTTATTTTATGCAAGTTTCCTTGACATATTCATGATAACATAAAAACGACTTTTTAACAAGCCGTTTTAAATTTTTACTCGAAAAGTTCGAGTTTAGTATCAATCTGGTGGAGCCGGGGAGAGTCGAACTCCCGTCCAAAAATAAAATCCATAAAACTTCTACAAGTTTAGTTAATTCTAAATATTCATAAATAATTAGAAGAATTAACAAGAATAATTATTTACTATTCTTTCTTATTTCATTATATACCCAAGAAAAAATATATAATATAGTCTACTTTATATGTCCTATTCCTTTCTCGTAGACAAAGAAAAGATAGAACCTACTGATTAAATTAAATTACGCAAAAGCGTATCCAGTAGCATTACTATAGTTGTTTCCAGCTATATTTAATTTATCTGTAACGTAAGATAGACGACTTGCAGTTAAATTTTTTTTATTCCTGTCGAATCCATATACGACCCCATAACACTTACATTATAAATAATTTTATCTCTCTTGTCAAGATGTATATCAACTAATAGTTTACTATAATTTATAGCTATTAGTAATCAAACACATGAATTACTAGATAAAAATACTAATATATATAAATTTAAAAAAAATTTTGTTGGTAAGCATCAATTTTCTTATCCCATATGAGGTTGAAAAGTAGCAAATCAATAAATTTTTTCCCTCTTTCACCCCTTTTCAATGTTTATAATTTTGCCTTTTAAAAAACTTGCAAAGTTTCTTGTTGTTTGATATACTTTAGATAATTAGAATACAGAGGTGTAGAAGTGAGTTTGATTAAAAATATCCAAAAGAAAAAATACTTCATTTTAATGGGAATAATGGTTTATTCTGTACTCTTA
>CAKPBH010000033.1 GCA_934140355.1 uncultured Bacilli bacterium
AACAAAGTTAACAAAGAAAAACTAGGTTTTATAATACCTAGAGAGGATTTTTAAATTAAAACTGTCAAACTCGGGTGAATTTTTTTTTCATATTATCACCTACATCTCAAGTATACAAAAAAAAAATTAAATTTAGTAAGTAATAAAATAATATGCAATATTTATTAAAAAAAAGTATAAAAATTAACTATTATATAACTAATGATTACGTTTACAGGACTAATTTGAACTTTTAAGTTTTCCTTAAAATTTACTTGTGATTAAAAAAAATATATGATATAATAATGACAAAATAGGAGGAGAATAAGATGGGAAACAGTAGAAAGATATCATTAATTGATGGATATAGAGAAGTAGGAGAAGTAGAATTAATATGTGCCTTTAAAGTAGCTGAATTATCAGGCAAATACATTATCTATACAAAAAATGAGCACGACCGAGATGGGAATACCATTATTTATTCTGGTAAAATAAAAGAAAGAGAAAATAACCAATACATAGAAAATATTGAATCTGGGCGAGAATGGGAGATACTAAAAAATATTATGAAGTTAATGTCAAAATACAGTTTAGAAGGTGAGAATTATGTATAACAGCAAAGTGAGAAATATTGAATTACCAGAAAATTTATTTTCAAACTTAGGAGAAAAGAAAAGTAAAACTCTCATTCAAAAAAAGAAAAATTTGGAAGTAAGTGATATTGCTAATACCTTTAAAGACGACTATCTAAAAGAAAATAATACTAAATTAATGAACTTTACAAAGCAAAAAGAATATCGAGATCGAATTGATAGAATGTATGAAAATATTAAGAATATTACGCCAATTGATAATGAGATAGATAATGTTTTGTACTTTAATAATTATCAAGAGAAAGGAATTGTTGTAAAACCAAAAGTAGTATCTTTAAAACAATTTTGGACGGAATATCGATTAATTAATAATGAAAAGCATTCTTCCTCTATTAATAAAAATAATATAGGTATAAGTAAAAAGCTATCTGACTTTGATAAGTTATTTGATGCACTTCAATCAAGAGTAACAGAGATAAATAGTTATATAGATGAATTAAAAGAGATGCGAACAACAATTGACAAGTCCAGTGATAAATTAGAGAAAGATAAAGAAAAATTATCACAAGAAAAACAAAAGTTCTTTGATTATAAAAAGACCGAAGAAAATAAAATTCAGAAAGAAAAAGAAAATTTAAAAATAAATTATGATAGACTTCAAACTATTATAGATGATTTGGATAAAAAATTAGGAAGTATTAATCAGTAATTTTAATCACATAAAAGTTCAGAAGTGAACTTTTTTTATATAATAACTGAGATAAAAGGAGAATGTTATGGAAACAAAAGAATTAAAAAAAATAGATGCCTATTTTAGAGCAGCCAATTATTTATCAGCATGTCAATTATATTTATTAGATAATCCCTTATTAAAAAGAAAACTTACTCTAAAAGATATTAAGTCAAACGTGGTTGGTCATTGGGGTACAGCACCAGGACAAAATTTTATTTATACTCACTTAAATAGAGTGATTAAAAAATATGACTTAAACATGATATACATCTCTGGTCCTGGACATGGTGGGCAAGCAATGGTTTCGAATACCTACCTAGAAGGGAGTTATACAGAAGTATATCCTAGTATCACTCAAGATGAAGATGGATTAAAAAAATTATTTAAACAATTTTCTTTTCCAGGTGGAGTATCTTCCCATGCTGCTCCCGAGACACCAGGTTCAATTAATGAAGGTGGTGAATTAGGATATAGTTTGTCACATGCCTATGGAGCAGTACTAGATAATCCCACTCTAATAGCGGCTTGCGTAATAGGAGATGGAGAATTAGAAACCGGACCTCTTCAAGCATCACTACAAATTAATAAAATAATGAATCCTAAAACAGATGGAGTAGTATTACCAATTCTCCATTTAAATGGATATAAAATTGCCAATCCAACAATATTTTCTAGAATTAGCGATATGGAATTAGATGACTATTTCAGAGGCAGTGGCTATCTTCCTTATTATGTTGAAGGAGATAATCCAATGACAATGCATCGAAGAATGGTTGAAGTTTTAGATGAAGTCATTGAAAAAATAAAAGATATTAAATATCGAAAAACAACTAAAAGACCAATTTGGCCAATGATTATTTTAAGAACACCAAAAGGTTGGACTGGTCCAAAGGAGGTTGATGGGAAACAAATAGAAGGTTCATTTCGTGCTCACCAAGTACCTATCGTTGTCGATGAAAATCATAAAGAAAATTTACAGATATTAGAAAATTGGCTAAGAAGTTATAAACCAGAAGAACTATTTGATAAAAATGGAACTTTAATCAAAGATTTACAAGAATTAGTACCAGTTGGCAACCAAAGAATGGGAGCCAATCCTAATGCGAATGGAGGAAAGTTATTAAAAGAATTAAATCTACCAGATTTTAGAGAATATGGAGTAAAAATAACAGAACATGGAAATATTCAAGCGCAAGACATGATTGAACTTGGAAAATATGTAAAAGATGTTATCAAATTAAATCAAGATAAACATAATTTTAGAATATTTGCTCCAGATGAAACATTATCCAATCGATTAAACTATGTTTTTGAACAAACCAATCGAAAATGGAATGCCATCAAAAAAGAAACTGATGAATTTTTGGATAGTAATGGTGTAGTGATTGACTCCATTTTATCCGAACATGTTTGCCAAGGGATGTTAGAAGGTTATTTATTAACTGGCCGTCACGGTTTCTTTACAAGTTATGAAGCCTTCATTAGAATTGTTGATTCCATGGCAAGTCAACATGCCAAATGGCTAAAAGTATGCAAACAATTACCATGGCGTCAAAAAATATCGTCATTAAATTATATTTTAACATCACATGTATGGCAGCAAGACCATAATGGCTATACGCATCAAGATCCAGGTTTCTTAAATCATTTAGTAACAAAAAAAGCAGATATTGTAAGAATTTACCTGCCACCAGATACTAACTGTCTATTATCTTGTTTTGAACATTGTATGAAAAGTAAAGACTATATCAACGTCATTACCGCTTCAAAACATCCAAGACCACAATGGTTAAGTATGGAAGAAGCCGTTATTCACTGTACGCAAGGAATCGGTATTTGGAAATGGGCAAGCAATGACCAAAATCAAGAACCAGATATCGTTATGGCCTGTTGCGGAGATACGCCAACTCTAGAAACCTTAGCTGCTACCTCTATTTTAAGAGAATTTTTCCCAGAATTAAAAATTAGAGTAATTAATGTTGTTGATTTAATGAGACTCCAATCTAAAACTGAGCACCCACATGGATTAACTGACGAAGACTATGATTCATTATTCACCAAAGATAAACCAATCATTTTTGCTTTCCACGGATATCCAAATTTAATTCATCAATTAACCTATCGAAGACACAATAAAGATTTGCATGTTCATGGTTATAAGGAAGAAGGAACAATTACGACTAGATTTGATATGTGTGTTCAAAATGAAATTGACAGGTATCATCTTGTTTTAGCCGCCTTAAAAAGATTGCCTCAATTAGGAAATCGAAGTGCTTTGTTAAATCAGTTATGTAAAGATAAATTAGTCATTCATAAACAATATATTTATGAATATGGAAAAGATATGCCAGAAATTCAAAATTGGCAATGGAAAGGAATTTAAACAATTATCAAAATAATTGTTTTTTTCTAAAAAATGAAGTTAAAGTATAAAGAAGAAAAAATTATGCTTACTATGACCACAAATTCAAAATTATTAAAATATCATTTTCAAAAACTATATTATGCAATTATGATTAAAAATTGTAATCGTTATAGCACCATTGCCCACAAACAACGAATTGATGTTATCATGACAGATGATAATTTAAAAGTATTATCCATCAAAAGAGAAATGCACGAAAATACTTTTCTAGAAAATTTAGAAGCAACAACCACCATTTTATTACCATTAAATTCTTTTATAGACCTAAAAGTAGGAGAACAACTTGAATTAGAGGAAACTCCTTCCACTAAAAAAAATGAAAAAAAATAAACTTACCAAAATATTACTTATAATTTCAATTAGTATTTTATTATGTTTAGTATTCATTTATTTTTTAACTTCAAAACATCTAAGTAAAAAAAACAACTCAATCAAAGAAGAAAACATAATAGAAGAAATTTTGAAAGATAATCACGAAGAAAAAATAACAAAG
Organism: uncultured Bacilli bacterium; assembly: GCA_934140355.1. Taxonomy (GTDB): domain Bacteria; phylum Bacillota_I; class Bacilli_A; order RF39; family UBA660; genus RUG11198. The sequence goes on from CAKPBH010000033.1 coordinate 4,224, forward strand.
TCATTTTTAATGTGGTTAGAAAAAGAATATGGTAAGAAAAAATTAACAGAATTAAAGGAAGAGTTAAATAATAAAGAAGAAATAGATTGGCACAAAATATATAATAATTCACTAAATGTATTACTAGATACTTACAATAATACATATAACAATATGAATAATGTAAAAAGAATAGAGAAAACAACCAATACTACAGAATTAAGCTTTATAGGAGATGTTTCTTTAGCGGACAATTGGTACATTATTCCTAAATATGAAGAAAGAGGAAAAAATATATATGGAATATTATCGGAAGATGTCGTTGATATCCTAAAGAACAGTAATATTACGATTGCAAATAATGAATTTACCATAAGTAATCGTGGAGAAAAAATGCCTGGTAAGTATTATACCTTTAGAGCATCACCAGAGAGACTAAAGATTTATGAAGAAATGGGGGTTGATTTAGTAACCCTTGCGAACAATCATGTTTATGACTTTGGAGCAGATGCTTTTCAAGATACCATCGAATCACTAAACCAATATCAGATTCCTTATATAGGTGCTGGAAGAAATCTTACTGAAGCTATGAGACCTTATTATTTTATTGTAAATGGATACAAAATTGCCTTTCTAAATGCAACGAGAGCAGAAAAACTAATTTTAACACCCGAAGCAACTGAAATATCTGGAGGTGTATTTCGATGTTATAATCCCAATTTATTAATCGAACAAATCAAAAAAATAAAACAAGACAGTGATATTCTCATTACATTACTGCACTGGGGAAAAGAAGATTCTAGTAATTTAGAAGAGGTCCAAATTGACACGGCCAAACAATATATTGATGCAGGGAGTGACCTCATTGTTGGAACACATGCTCATACTCTGCAGGGAATTGACTTTTATAAAGAAAAAGCTATCATTTATAACTTAGGAGATTTTATCTTCAATAATGAAACAAAAGATACTGCCATTTTTCAATTAACTATTGATAATGAGCAAAATTTTAAATACAAAGTTATCCCTTGTCAACAAAAAGAGGAATATACTTCCATAAAATCAGGCGATGAAAAAACAAGAATATTAGATAAATTAAGAACTCTATCTCCTAACATATCTATTAAAGAAAATGGCGAATTTTCCCCAAAGAATACCAATTAGTATTCTTTTTTTTGGATAACTTACTATTAACAAAATACCGTTCTCGATCATTTTTGCTAACTTAAAATACTAATACAGAAAAAATCATAAGTATTAGGCTAAAATATAAAACAATTCTGTGCTTTTCACATATTTATAAATGATAGGCATAGAATGTTATAGTTGACAAAAAATAAATTTGTAGTAAAATATCAAAACACGAGGAGGAATAATATGCCAGAAACAATTTTATGTATGGCTGGAAAATGTCCTAAAATTCTAAGTTTTATTGATTCTAATAACGGTGATTACATCAGTTTAACCATTAAAATGAGAGAAGATATTAATGAATTTGAAATTAGAAAATTTTTTAATGAACTTTACAATGCTAAATTAGATATTTATGGTCAAACATTTTTAGAGGACTATGGAACTAATAATTTAGTAAATTCTTTTAGAAATATTATTACTAAAAGTGGAGTAATTAGTTTAGAAGAAATATATAAAGTAATTAATATTAAATCAAAAAAAACATTAGCAACCCTTCAATTAATTATGTGTGAATTTTTTAAAATGTTTGAAATTGTTGGAAGAGAGCAATTTAGTGTGGTTGAATATGAAGAAATGATAAGACAACTTTTTACAAATAATCTATTTATTAACCAAGAAAGTAACTTTAAAGAAGAACAACAAATTATTTTTTATAATAGTTATTTTTTTGATAAAGAAGATTCATTAGTAAGAAGTATGTCAACAGGGATGAAAAAAAATAAAACTATGGCATTAATCCAAGAAAAAGCAGTAAGTTAAAAATAACTTTAGTAAGGTTATTTTTTTTCTATCATGTTTACAGTTCAGTCAAATGAAAATGAAAGTTTAAATTTTATATAAAAAAGTATCAAAATAACCTTAAGGTAATAATAAATTGAGTACAATTTTTATATATTTAGTACCAAATTCTGGTGCCAAAACATTTAAAAATTCCTTTATTTATAATAGATTAGAGGTATTTTATCTTTTTATGCCAAAACTTTAACCCATATTTTCCCATATTTAAGTATTTCTATTGACAATAAATATTAGATTTTTGTATAATCATTAATGTTAGTTACCTTACAAAAAGAGGTGAGAAATGAAAGCAAACCAAAACATTGCATTAGAAATTAAATGTATGGACAATATGATTAACAGGCATATTATAAATAAAGCAAAAAACTTAAAGATGACATTCACCTTAACGCCAGTTCAATTTAAAATTTTACACTATCTTTTTAAAAATGAAGAAAAAATCATTTATCAAAGTGATATTGAAAAATTAATTGAATCCAGACGTTCCACCACATCTGGTATTTTAAACACGATGGAGAAAAATAATCTAATAAAGAGAATAGATAGCAAGAAAGACGCTAGAAAAAAACAAATCATATTAACTTCATACTGCAAAGGTTATTACAACAAAATGCTAAAACAACGTCACATATTTGAAGAAAAATTAAAAGAAAATATAACAATCGAAGAATTAGAAACATTCTTTAAGGTAACTGAAAAAATAAAAAGTAATATAATGAATATGTGAGTCTTATATTACAAGAAGAAATATTTTAGAAAGGAAAAGAATATGTTTAAATTATTAAAAAATATTAGTAAAAAACAATGGTTCTTCATTATGATTAGTTTTATCCTAATCGTAGGTCAAGTATGGCTAGAACTAAAAATGCCTGACTATATGTCAGAAATTACTGTCTTAGTTCAAAGTGAAGGAAGCAACATGAAAGACATTTTAATTAATGGTGGCTATATGTTAGCCTGTGCCTTAGGCAGTCTTTTATCTGCAATTGTTGTAGGATATTTAGTATCCAATATCTCAGCAACCTTCTCAATGAAAGTAAGAAAAAAATTATTTAATAAAGTAGAAAATTTATCTATGCACGAAGTAAAGCAATTTTCTACGAGTAGTTTAATTACCAGAACAACGAATGATATTACCCAAGTTCAAATGCTAATTTCTATGGGATTACAATTATTAATTAAAGCTCCCATCACCGCCATTTGGGCAATTAGTAAAATCTTAAATAAAAGTACAGAGTGGAGTATTATCACTGGTATTGCTGTAGCGGTTTTACTAACAACAATAGGAATCATCATGATAATCGTTCTACCAAAATTTAAGATTGTTCAAAAATTAACCGATAACTTAAATAATGTAACACGAGAGAACTTAACAGGAATTCGTGTTGTTAGAGCTTTTAATGCTGAAGAATATCAAGAAAATAAATTTGAAAATGTCAACACCAAACTAACTAATCAGCAATTATTCAATCAAAAAGCCTTTGCTATTTTGTCTCCTATTATGTATTTGGTAATGTACTTTTTAACATTAAGCATTTACTTTATTGGTGCTTCTTTAATCAAGGAAACAGTTTTATCTAACAAATTAACAATGTTTGGAGACATGGTCGTATTCAGTACTTACGCTATGCAAATCATCATGTCCTTCCTTATGTTAGCCATGATTTTCATGATGGTACCTCGTGCCAGTGTTTCTGCAAATCGTATTAATGAAGTTCTTGATACAGAAGAAAGCATCAAAGATGGCAATATCAACAAAGAGACAACGAAAGAAAAAGGAACGGTTGAATTCAAAAATGTTTCCTTCAAATATCCTGATGCGAAAGAATACTTATTAAGAAATATCTCTTTTAAAGCAGAAGAAGGTCAGACAATCGCTTTTATTGGTTCAACAGGAAGTGGTAAATCAACCTTAATTAATCTAGTACCAAGATTTTATGACGCTACGGAAGGAGAAGTTTTAGTAGATGGCGTAAATGTTAAAGACTATACTCAAGAATTCTTACACAATAAAATTGGTTATGTTCCTCAAAAAGCAGTGATGTTTGATGGAACAGTAAATACTAATATTGCTTACGGTGAAAATGGCAAACCAGAAGTAACAGAAAAACAAATCAAAAAAGCCATTGAAGTTGCCCAAGGAAAAGAATTTGTGGAAAAGATGGATAATAAATATGATACCCATATTGCAAGTGGAGGAACCAATGTATCTGGTGGACAAAAGCAAAGATTAGCAATCGCTAGAGCAATCGCTAGAGATCCAGAAATTTATATCTTCGATGATAGTTTCTCAGCCTTAGACTATAAAACAGATGCAACGCTAAGAAAAGCCTTAAAAGAACATACCAAAAAAGCAACAAGCTTAATTGTTGCTCAAAGAATAGGTACCATCATGAACGCCGATAAAATTATCGTTTTAGATAATGGAAAATGTGTAGGAATGGGAACCCATAAAGAATTACTAAAATCATGTAAAGTATATAAACAAATTGCTTTATCTCAATTATCAAAGGAGGAATTAGAAAATGCCTAGTGAAAATAATCAACCAAAAAGAAGACAACACGGACCAGGTATGGGCCCAGCACCTGCGGAAAAAGCCAAGAACTTTAAAAGTGCGATTTCTAGATTATTTAAAGAACTAAAAAGTTTTCATGCCCTAATCTTAGTTGCCCTAATCTTAGCAGCCTTAAGTTCCGTTCTTTCTATTATTTCTCCAAATAAATTATCAGACTTAACTGATGAAATCTCTAAAGGATTAGTCATTAAGACAGATGTCATGAAAGAAATAACAGAAAAAGTAACCACTTCTGTATCAGAAGATAAACTAAAAACAACCCTACCACAAATCTTACAAATGAATTTATCGGAAGAAACAGCAAGAGAAATCTTAACTTCTCCATCAATTAAGGAAGAGTCTAAAGTAGCTTTTCAAAATAGCATGGCAAAAATGGCTACTATGACTAATCAACAGGATATCATGAAAGAACTCTCTAATTTACCTGAAGATGTCTTAACTTGCATCTTAAAAACTTCTACTTATGAAGGAATAGAGATTACTTCTCCTGAAAAAGTCACTTTCTTAAAAAGTGTTACCCAAATGATGGATAAAGAAAATAAAACAAGTGCGTCTCTTGAAATCCCGGAAAGTATTCAAAAAGTACTTTTCCAAGATTTTAAAATCAAGAGTACTACGATTACTTCCAGCGACCAAGCAAAGTTTTTAACCGTAATGGGTGAAGTAAACGATAAAACTAGTACCAAAGAATTATATACAAAATTAGATAAATTACCAAAGAACATTAAAAAGGTAATTGAACCAACAATGAATATGACCAAAATTAAGAATATTGCCCTTTTCTTAGTAACAATCTATTTATTAAGTGCATTATTTAGTTATATTGAATCAATCTCAATGACTATCGTAGCCAATAAATTTGCCAAAAAACTAAGAAGCAATATCTCTACTAAAATTAATAAATTACCCCTAAAATTCTTTGATGCTCACCAATCAGGGGACATCTTATCTAGAGTAACCAATGATGTAGATACCATTGCTCAATCAATGAACCAATCTCTATCTACTTTAGTTAGTGCAATAACCCTATTTGTAGGTACGATTATTATGATGTTTGTAACCAATTGGATTATGGCAATTACGGCAATCGTCTCTAGTTTATTAGGCTTTGTCTTTATGTTCTTAATCTTAGGAAAATCTCAAAAATACTTTACCGCAAGACAAGTAGAACTGGGAAACTTAAATAGTCATATCGAAGAAGTCTATTCTGGCTTAAATGTCGTAAAAGCCTATAATGGAAAGAAAGAATCGGATCAAAAATTTGATGAATTAAATAAAAGAGTATATGAATGTAATCGAAAAAGTCAATTTCTATCAGGTCTAATGCCTCCAATGATGAACTTTATTGGAAACTTTGGTTATGTGGCCGTATGTATCGTAGGAGCCCTACTAACCATGAATGACTTAACCACTTTCGGAGTAATCATTGCCTTCATCTCTTACGTAAGATTATTCACTTCTCCATTATCTCAAATTGCCCAAGCAATGACATCCCTACAATCAACAGCAGCAGCCAGTGAAAGAGTATTTGAATTCTTAGATGAAAAAGAAATGACTAGCGAAGAAGATAAAACGAAAGTTTTAGACAGAAAAAAAGTAAAAGGAAAAATAGAATTCGATCAGGTGGTATTCCAATATGATGGCAATGATAAGCCAACCATTCATAACTTTAGCGCTATAGCAAAACCTGGACAAAAAGTAGCAATTGTAGGACCTACCGGAGCAGGTAAAACAACGATGGTGAATCTACTAATGAAATTCTATGAAATTAATGGGGGAGATATCAAAATCGACGGCGTATCCATTAATGATTTAACCAGAGAAAATGTCCATTCCTTATTTACTATGGTTTTACAAGATACTTGGTTATTCAATGGAACCATCAAAGAAAATATTATTTATAACCGAGAAAATGTAAATATGGGTCGTGTAGAAGAAGTATGTGATACGGTAGGAATTAGTCACTTTATTAATACCTTATCAGATGGTTATGACACAGTAATTAGTGATAACGATTCCGTGTCAGCAGGACAACGCCAATTAATTACCATTGCTCGTGGAATGTTAAGTGATTCTCCATTCTTAATTCTAGATGAAGCCACTTCAAATGTAGATACAAGAACTGAAGAGTTAGTTCAAAAAGCCATGGATAAATTAACCGAAGGAAAAACCTCCTTCATCATCGCTCACCGTCTATCAACCATCAAAAACGCAGACCTTATTCTAGTCATGAAAGACGGAAACATCGTTGAGCAAGGAAAACATAATGAACTAATCAAGAAAAATGGTTTCTATGCAGATATTTATAATTCACAATTCCAAAAATAAAATACTGAAACTAGAAATACTCTTAAAATAAAGATGTTTCTAAATCAGTATTTTTTTCTTTAAGCACTTCTTTTTAATTTTTTCATACCATATCTATAGAGGTGAATAAAATTGAATTGGTTTGGAGATTTAAATCCCATTTTACAAGCTCTAATTGCAACAACTTTTACTTGGGGAATCACTCTTTTAGGCGCATTAATGGTATGCTTCTTTAAAGAGGTAAATAAAAAAGTATTAAATACCATTCTAGGTTTTAGTGCTGGTGTAATGATAGCCGCTTCTTTTTGGTCGCTATTACTTCCTTCGATAGACTTATCACAAGAGCTAGGATATATTGCTTGGGCTCTACCAGCACTAGGATTTATCTTTGGAGGATTGTTTGTTCTATTATCCGATAAGTTCTTAGATAAGACCTTAAGTAACAAAAGCGATGTAAACAAAGCCTCTTTAAAAAGGAGTATTTTATTAGTATCTGCTATCACACTTCACAATATTCCAGAAGGAATGTCCATTGGTGTTGCTTTTGGTGGAATCTCTAGTGGAGTATCAGGGATGACCTTAATTGGTGCCATCATGCTAGCAGTAGGCATTGGTATTCAAAATTTTCCCGAAGGAGCTGCAGTTTCACTACCACTTAGAAAAGAAGGATTTTCTAGAAAGAAAAGTTTTTTTATCGGCCAGGCTTCCGCTTTAGTAGAACCCATATCCGCTGTAATAGGTGTAGTACTGGTTTTAGCCATTAGAAGTATTTTACCTATTCTCTTATCCTTTGCAGCTGGCGCTATGATAACAGTAGCATCCCGTGAATTATTACCTGAATCTATTTCTGAAAATAAGAACTTATCCACACTAGGACTTATCTTTGGATTTGTAGTGATGATGATATTAGATGTTGCATTAGGATAAAAATAAATATTTTAAACGCTATTGACCAAAATATTATTGAAAAAACTTAATAATTCCCTTGAAAAAACTTATTTATATTTATTAGTAAAGTACTAAATAAGTATTTTAAACAAATAAAAAGATTTCCCCAACGCTGTGGGAATTTTTTTATGAATTGTAAAAAAATGGCAAAAATGCTATAATACTAGCCAGTTAGGTGTGTGATATTATGTTGAATGAAGAAAAAATATTAATATTAGATAAAAACAACAAAGATATTACATCAAAAGTAATTGATTGCTCGTCCTCTACAGTTATCGTTAAATTTGAAAATAAAACTTATCCTTATCAAATAAAAAATTTAAAAATCATAAATACCCCAATATTATTGGAAAATTGTATCATAAAAACAAAAACCAGAACACTCTCTAACGTTTTAAAAGTAGTTCAATTTAATGATTATATAAAAGTATTTTTTCATCATGGTAAAAATAAACTTTATAATAAATCAGAATTAATAATAGAAAAAGACATATTAAAAAGTAATGGTGTTTCTAATGTTTTCAGTTATTTTAAAGAAATGGCATCAATTATCAAAATGACAGATATCCTCCCTGAGGAACCAATAGAAAAAGAGGATAATGCATTTTTAAGTAAAGTTTATGAAAAAATTAATTTTATCTCTGAGAATTCCGTAGTAAAAGAATATATCCACGGAGTAAATAACTTAAATATTTCGTTACCAAACAATAAGAAAATCTACCCATTTAGCTTTAATTTAAGCCAGAAAAAAGCCCTAAACAATGCTTTTTCAAACAGAATAAGTGTTATTGAAGGACCACCTGGAACCGGTAAAACGCAAACCATTTTAAATATAATATCTAATGCAATTATGAATAATAAAACTATTGCCATACTATCAAACAATAATAGTGCAACTGATAATGTTTATGAAAAATTAGAAAAACAACAATTAGGCTCCCTATGTGCAAGATTAGGGAAAAAAGATAATATCATTAACTTTTTATCAGAGCAAATTCACACCAAAAACTATCCTAATACTTGGAACCTAGAGGATAATCAAATATCAGAAATAATGACAAATTTACAATCTATGGATAATAGTATTGAATTTTATTTAAAAGAAAAAAATGAACTTGCTCTTTTAAAGCAAGAATTAGCAGAATTAACTGTCGAAGAAAAATATTTTAAAGATAAATTATTGAATTTAAAAAACATCTCTCTCAAACTTTGACGCCTTAAAACTGCACGAATTGTTAATGTTTCTAAATAATCAAAAAAACAAAAAAGAATATTTCAGTAAGAAAGTACAATTTATATCATATATAAAATTTAAATTTTATCATAAAGAATTCTATAAAAACGAAATTGAAATCATTTTAGATTCTCTAGAAGCATTATATTATCAAAAAAGAATAGCAGAATTAAAAAGAATCATTACCGAAAAAAAATCTAAACTAAAAGATTTACAATTAGAAAACATGTTCAATCAATACACAGAAGAATCCATGAAAATCTTGAAAAATACCGTTTACAAAAAATATAGCAATAAAAAGTTATATGACGACAAGACCATTAAGAATACAAAAGAATTAATAAAGGATTACCCTGTAATTTTAAGCACTACATATTCCTTATTAAATTGCACAAATCCTGGTTTTATGTTCGACTATATGATTATTGATGAATCTTCTCAAGCCGATTTAATTTCAACTTTTCCATCTCTAACTAGAGCTAAGAATATCGTAATCGTTGGTGATTCAAAACAATTACCTAATATAGTAGATACCAAAAAAAAGGAAGACTATAACAAAATCTTTAAAAACTATAATATAGATGAGCGTTTTAATTATGCCCAAAATAGCTTACTGGATTCCATAAAAAAAGTTGATAACATCCTAGAACCCGTAATATTAAAGGAACACTATAGATGCCATCCCCAAATTATCAATTTCTGCAATAAAAAATTTTATGACGACCAATTAATCATATTATCAAAATCCACCAACACCACTCCCATAAAACGATATAAATGCGTAAAAGGAAATCATGCTAGAAAAATCAACGAAAGCTGGTTTAATGATAGACAAGCCAAAGTAATAGAAAATGAAATTATCCCCCAAGAGAAAATAGATATCTACCATGATTCAATCGGAATCATTACCCCATATAAAGAACAAAAGAAATATCTCCAAAATATTTTCAAATGCGATAATTTAGCAATTGATACTGTTCATGGCTTTCAAGGACGAGAAAAAAGCACTATTATTTTTAGTACAGTAGCAAATGAAATAACCGATTTTTTAGATAAACCCAATTCTATAAATGTTGCGATATCTAGAGCGATAGACAAACTGTACCTTGTAACTCCATATGAATATAAATCAAAAGATAACTCAAACATTTCTAATTTAATTAGTTATATTCATTATAATAATTTTGAAGATATTGAAAGCAAAGTTATTTCCATATTTGATTTATTATATAAAGTCAACGAAAAAGAAAAAAATGCCTATCTAAAAACGCACTTAATATTTTCCAGATTTGATTCTGAAACAATAATGTATAATACCATAAAGGAAATATTAGCACTAGATGAGTATAAAACATATTCCGTAAAAGATAGAGTATATCCATTAAGAAAAGTTGTTACAAATAGAGAAATATTAACTGAAGAAGAATTAAAATTTATTAGATATAACTCTCACATAGATTTTCTAATATATAATAAATTTGACAAACAACCTGTGCTCGCAATTGAAGTAGATGGCTTTCGTTTCCATAACAGAAAAGAACAAATAATAAGAGATAGAAAAAAAGATAGTATATTAGAAAAATGTAATATTCCAGTATTAAGATTTAAAACAAATGAATGTAACGAAAAAGAAAGAATAATAACAATGTTAAATAAAATAATATTAGAAAAACAAAGTTAATTTTAAATTGATGGTATGATTATCTTTAAGTTCTATGAAAAGAGGAACAATATTTCCTTAAATTAGATGATAAAAGAAAAATACTGATATAGAGGTAAGCTAGTAGATAAGTATTTTAAGTAAATAAAAAAATACCTCTAATTCTATCAATTCTATAGAAAAAGAAATTTGCTCAGTTGCAAAAGTAAATTCCACTTTGAAGGAGTAAGTTCCACTTTGGATTGAAAAATGTGCACTTAATTGAAAAATTAGGTGT
>CAKPBH010000034.1 GCA_934140355.1 uncultured Bacilli bacterium
TATATATTGTTTTTCGGAAATAAGTCTTGTATTTTAAAGATTTTCATAAAAAACGGAATTTAGTCTAAAAATTCACGTTTTCTTTTAATAAATCTCTAATCTCTGTTAGCAATTTTACTTCTTCACTTGGTTCTTGTTTTGTCTTTTCGTTGTTTTTCTCTTTTCTTACTAAAATTTTATTCATAAACTTTACGATTAAAAAGACAACAAAGGCCATAATGATAAAATTAATAATATCGGTTAAAAAGGCGCCATATTTTAAGTGAAGATTGCCGATATTTAGGGCATATGAATTAAAATCTACTTCCGTGAAACATCCTAAGATGGGTGAGATAATATTGTCTGTTAATGAGGTTACTAGACTTTGGAAGGCGCCACCAATAATGACACCAACAGCTAAATCTAGTACATTTCCTCTCGCGATAAATTCTCTAAATTCTGCTATAATTTTATGTTCTTTTACTTCTTTTTTGGCTTTTTCACTGACTTTTTTCATTGTATCTTTCATATTTTCTTTCATGATTATCCTCTCCTACAAGCTATTTTTTATTCTAATGACTAAACTTGCTAAATCTAGTTCTAAATCTTTTAAAACATCTTCTTCATCCCCAGATTTGCCATAAGTATTTACGCCAATGAAATCATCTGAGGATTCTAATAGTCGGTACCAAGTTGGGTCATTTGAAAACTCTAAGACAACCTTTTTATATCCTTTTGGTAATACTTCATTTTGATATTCGGCATCTTGTTTTAAGAAAGTACCAACATTCGGCATCGATACAACTCTTGCTTCAATATAATTTTTCATGAGTTCTTCTTTTAGTTCCATTGCATAGGTTACTTCACTTCCTGTTGCAATTAGGATGACATCTAAACTTTTTTTGACTTCACTGATAATATATCCTCCGTAAGGGATGCCTTCTGGATTTGTAAACTCTTGAACCTCAACGTGGCCTCTTGGTAAAACGATAGCACTAGGATGGGAAGAAGATAAAATCTCATTCCAAGTACCAATTAATTCTTTATAATCACTTGGACGATAGACGGATAGATTCGGAATTGTACGAAGGGATGCTAGTTGTTCAACTGGTTCATGCGTTGCGCCATCTTTGCCAACTAGAATGCTATCATGCGTAAAAATATAAGTTACTGGTAAATTCATTAAGCAAGCAAGACGAATGGATGGTTTTAGATAATCACTGAATGCTAAAAAGCAACTGCCAAATACTCTTAAATTACATAAGGCTAGTCCATTTAAAATGGAACCCATAGCATGTTCTCTGACGCCAAAGGCAATGTTTTTTCCCGCGTAATTTTCACTACTATAGTCTTCTTTTCCTTTTAAATAAGTTTTGGTACTAGAAACAACATCAGCAGCACCACCTATAAAATTTGGAACGAAAGCTGAAATTACATTCATTACTTGATAATTTACGTCTCGGAAGTCTCTATCCGTAAATAACTTATCCATATCAATAACCTTATCTAATTGTAATGATATTTCTTCATTATTAATAATGCTATTTAAGGTATTTAATTGGTTATCATCTAATTCTTTAGAAAATTCTTCATAATCTTGATACCAAGATTTATAAGTATTTTCTAGTCTCTCTTGAATGGTTTGACGATAAAGAGCCGTGTTTACTTTATCATACTCCCATTTTGTTGGATGCTCTAATTCTTTTTTGATTTCTAAGTAATCATCGTTCTCTAGGGTACCGTGAATTTTATTGGTTCCTTCATATTTAGAATATTTCCCAATTGTTGTTGAAACAATAACTAAAGCAGGACCATTTGCTTTTTTGGCCGCGGTTATGGCTTTATTAATTTCTTTTACAGACTCGCCATTTTTGACATAATAAACAGAAAATCCCATATCTGCATAGATATTTGCAAGTGAATCAATGTAGTTTTCATCAATTTCTCCATCTAAACTGACACCATTGCAATCATATAGTAGAATAAAATTATCTAATTGATATTGGGCCGCTAAGCAAGATGCTTCATAAGAGACACCTTCCATTAAATCGCCATCACTACACATTACATAAACGTAATAGTCAAATAAGCTTATTTTTTTGTTGCTATAATAACTTTCTAAGTATTTTCCAGCCATAGCCATTCCTACTCCTGTTGCAACGCCTTCACCTAATGGTCCAGTAGTAGCATCTATTCTATTTTCCAAGTTATATTCTGGGTGACCTGGTGTTTTAGAATAAATATTTCGATAATTTTTTAAATCATTTAAATTATATTTACTTTCATCTAGAAAAAATTGAAGGGCATAATATAAGCTAGAAGCATGTCCACAGGATAAGACAAATCTATCTCTATTGCACCAATCGCTTTTATTTAAATCAATATTGATATGATAGGTAAATAGTGTATATAAAAGTGGTGCTGCACCTAAAGCTATTCCTGGATGACCACTTCCCGCTTCATGAATCATATCTAAGGCTAGACACCTTAAATCGGTAATCATTTTTTTATCGTTTAATTTTGACATAACATCCCTACTTTCAATAAATAAATTATATCATAAGTTATATAAAATAGAAATAAGTTAATTTATTTTTTTTAATTTAAAATCCTTACTCTTTCTTTATTATAGAAGTTAAAATTTTAAAAAAATAGTGAAGAAAAATATTCTTTAATCATAGAAATGAAAAAAAATACCATACTAACAGTAAGGTGATTTTGAATGAAGGATATTAATCAAATTGTAGATAGGTTAAAGATGGAAACGAACAATAGTAAGGAGATTACTTATCGAAAGAAAACGGTATGTAAAAGGGAAGTTTATATTATTTATGATGAACCTCTTACTTCTTCGGATAAGATTAGTGATTTTATTATTCGAAGTTTAGATAGAATCAATAAAATTTATCCAAAGGAAAAAAAATTAGAGGAAGTTATTTTCAATGAAATTGAAAATTTTAAAGTAAGTAAAATAACCACTTATGAAGATATTTGCTATTACTTGCACTACGGTTTTACCATTATTTTACTAGAAAATTCTTCTACGTATTTTGCTCTTGAAACAAAGGGAAAGTTATCTAGAAGTATTAGTACTCCTCAAACAGAAAGTGCGCTTAGGGGTGCGATGGATTCGTTTGTTGAAGATATGCAGACAAACATGGGATTAATTCGCAGACGTATTAAAGATAATCAACTTTGGGTGGAATCTCTTGAAGTAGGAAGATATACAAAAACAAAGGTAAATTTAGTTTATTTAAATGGTGTATGTGATAAAAATCTGGTTTGGGAAGTTTCTAAATTAATCAAAAGCATTGATATTGATGGGGTGATTAATTGCGGGACAATAAAAAATTTGATTGAAAAGGAAAATAAGAGTGTTTTACCTACAATGATTTCAACAGAGCGTCCTGATCGGGTCTGTCAAGCTATTTTAGGTGGACGAATGGTGATTATGATTGATTGTTGCCAGTTTGCTTTGATTTTGCCAATTGTTCTGAATGATTTATTAGTATCTACGGAAGATAGTTATGGGAAAAGTATTAATATTAGCCTAACAAGAATTATTCGCTATATGGCGCTATTTATTACGTTATTTACCCCAGGTGTTTATATCGCGATTACCACATTTAATCAAGAAATGCTTCCCACGCAATTGCTAGTTAGTTTTGCCTCTCAAAGGGCTTCTGTTCCCTTTCCTGCTTTTGTTGAGGCAATAATTATGATGCTCGCTTTTGAAATTTTAAGAGAAGGAGATTTGCGAGGGCCTACTTTTACAACGAGTGCTCTATCCACGGTTGGCGCTTTGATTTTAGGGGATGCCGCAGTTAATGCAGGAATTGTCTCTCCCATTATGATTATTGTTTTGGCGATTACATCTTTGTCTTCCCTTTTATTTACTGAGCCAGAAGTGATTAATGGCATAAGATGGTGGCGACTTTTATTTATGGTTGGTGGAATTCTTTTTGGTATCATTGGGGTATTGCTCGCATTTATCTTTTTCATCATCAAACTATCTTCCCTTCATTCCTTTGGTTTATGCTACTTAATGCCTTATTCTCCTATTTCCCTTGTTGGACTTAAAAATAGTATTATTAAATTTCCAACAAAATACTTAAATAAAAGAGAGCCTGCATTATCTAGTAATGAGATTAAATATAGGAGGAAAAATTCATGAAAAAGATGATTTTTATCATTCCCATTATTTTTCTTTTAACGGGATGCTATAACTATCGAGAAATTAATGAACTCGCTATTGTAAGTGGGGTTAGTATTAGTAAAGTTGGTGATGAGATTGAACTGACGACAGAAGTCATTAATCCAAAAAAAGAACAAGATGCTTCTAGTGGAGAAGAGCCTGAATTTATTATTTATACCTCTCGTGCTAAATCTGTTCAAGAAGCAATTCGAAAGATGATTAAAGAGTCTCCTAGAAAGATGTATGGAGCTCATATTGAGATTTTAGTGATTGATGAGGGGATTGCCCGTGAAGATTTGATGGACATTTTAGATTTTTTTGCAAGAGATCCAGAAATTCGTAGTGAATTTAAAGTTTTAGTTGGAAAAAGTGATGATGTTTTAAAAATTACTACGCCTTTAGAAAAGATATCATCCGAGAATATTCAAAATAGTTTAGAGAATAATAATCAATATTTAGGATTTGCAAATGTAGTAACTTATCATGAACTAATTAGTAATGTCCTTAATCCCAATATTGAACTTGTCCTTCCTGTTCTTAGTATGAAGGGAAATGTGAATTTGGGAGAAGATAAAGAAAATATTACGGATACTTTAGTTAATGCTACTCCAATTATTGATGGAATGGCGATTTTTCGAAATAATAAATTAAAAGGATACTTAAACGAAGAAGAAGCACTTACCTATAATATTTTAAGAAATTCCGCTAAAAACTTTTTCGTTCGAACCAGTGGTCATGATAATGAATATATTGTTCATGAAATTATTCGGCTTTCTTCTAAAATGGAATTTGATAGGAACAAAAACGAGATGAAAATTACTTTGACGGGAAAATCGGCAATTAGTGAGGTCAATGAAAAAATCGATTTAGAAAATTTAGAAGAGGTATCAAAGTTAGAAAGGAAATTAAATCAAGAACTAAAAAAAATTGTAGAACGCTCTATTTTATCTATTCAAAAGGAGTATAATAGTGATATTTTTGGATTTGGTGATATCATTTATAAGAGTTATCCTAAATATTTTCAGAAAATAAAAGATGAATTTAAGAAGGATGGTTTTCAAAACTTGAAAGTTAATGTTAGTGTGAAAATTAAAGGACAGGAAAAAGGAAATTTGAATCGAGGTGTCGGAAAATGAAAAAGGATAAATTAAGTAGTTTTCAATTTGCTTGTTTACTTGGATCTCCTATTTTTTCTCTTTTTAGTGGTGTGGGAAGTCATAATTTAATTCATATTGCTGGGGTTGATGCTTGGATTTGTGTAATTGTTTCATTTTTTATTGGCCTATTTCCTTTTGCTTTATTTTTATATCTTTTTTATGCTAGTGATGAGAAAAATATTTTAGAAATGAACCTAGATTTATTTGGAAATGTTTTTGGAAATTTTTTGAATATTTTGATTAATGTTTTTCTCTTTTTTGTTGGAATGGTTCAGTTATTTAATATTAGTAATTTTGTCATTTCACAATTTTTAGCAGAAACCCCTATTCTTTGGTTTATGATTTTATTTGGTATTCTTATTATCTATAATGTATCTGTTGGAATTGAGAATATGTCCAGAGTTGCGGTTATTTTTGTTGGCGTTATTATTTTTATGACGATTATTAGCACGATGGGATTACTGCCTACGGTGGATACTTCTAATTTAAAACCCTATTTAGAAAATGGGATTGGTGCTCCCCTTCGGGGTGGTATTTTGCTAACACTTACAAATGTTACTCCTATTTTTATGCTACTAATTATTCCTAGAAAACGAATTAGTGATAATAAAAACGCTTGGAAATATTTTACTTTCTTTTATTTTCTGGCCTTCCTTTTTGCTTTTTTGGCTATCTTTTTATCTCTTAGTTCACTTGGAATATATTTATGTCAAGTTTATCAGTATCCAGAATATACGGTATTAAAGAAAATATCTTTATTTAAGTTTATTGAGCGGATTGAAAACTTTATTTATATTAAATGGATTTTAAATTCCTTTATTACCCTATCTTTAGTGGTTTATCACCTTAGTTCTTTCATTAAAAAAGATAGTAGAAAAGTTGTTCCTATTTTTTCTACTATCTTACTGATTTTGGGAAGCCGCTATTTATTTCAAAATAATACTTTATTTTATACTATTGGTTTAAATGTTTTTCCTTATTTGTCTTTAGGACTATTTATTGTTTATGTTATTATTGGAGTAAATGTTTTTTTGAGAAAAAAGATAAAAAAAATCTCATAGTATGTTTCTTTAGTTTATATTGTTTAATACTAAAGTTGTATTAAACATAATGACTGATAGTAAGCTTAAGCATTGAGAATTTATTAAACTGCTAAAAATAATATAAAATTAAAACTTATAATTACTGAGAAATAATATACCAAAAACATTAAAATTTAATACTATCAGTCATCATGTATAACAAAATCAATACTAAAAGAATTTTATATAAAATAATTACTAAAAATAAATAATATAATTATCCATTAAAAAAGTAGTATATTTAGATTAATTTATTCTAAGCCTTAGTTATTCTTTTGGTTCTTCGAATTTAGAGAACCTAGATTTAAAGTAGTTATTACAAAATTCTAAAACATTAATTTTAAAGACTCTACAATTTTGAGCAATTCCCACTAACTCGTGTTGCTTTTTCAATAAAATTCCCACTCAAAATTGTTGTTTTGTCTTAAAAGTTACCACCAGTTCGTGACGAGCATTGCTATTTTAGTTCCCACTCATTCGTGTAGAACCATTTTAAATTTTAATGATACTTTAAGATAATTATAAGATCTGAAAAATCACAACTAAACTTTTAGCTCTTTTGAAAGCTTAGTTGTGATTTTTATTGTATTTTATTTTTTTAATCTGCTTTTTCTAATTTCTTTAGTACTTCCTTAGTAACGTCAACTGCTTTTTCACGAACGTCATCCGCAATTCCCGCTAAAACTGGAGTTCCTTTTTCTTTTGCTAATTCAACAAGATCTGAAGCTTTACTTTTTATATTTTCAGATTTTTCTTTTGCAATTTTTAAAACTTTTTCCTTGTCTAAATCCTCTAATTCATTTTTTATATCTTCAACTTTAGCTAAAAAATCATCTTTAATTTCTATAACATCAATTTTTTTTGCTTCATTAATCAATTCATTAATTTTTTGCTTCAAAATTTTTCTTGTTTCTTCTCCAGATTTTGGTGCTAATAATAATCCTAATCCAGCTCCAATACCAATACCTGCTAAAAATTTTCCAAAACCATTTTTCTTTGTATTACTCATTTATTTCATCTTCCTTTCTCTTTGATTTTCTAGTAAATATTTTTCTAATTACATAACTTATCCCATCTACTAATTTATCACTCACTAAAGCCATATTATCAGTTAAAATATCTACTAGGCTAAATGCCTTATCAAATTTTGATATTTTTAAATCTACTTCATTTAATATTTTGTTTATTCTATTTACTGTGTCTAATAATTTTACACTTAATATTATTAATATTACTAATAAAATAGAACATAAAATTCCTATAAATATTAATAAGAAAGTATTGATATTAATCATTTGAATCATTCCTTTCATCATACATAGAATCAATCAAATTAAACAAATCATCAGTTAATTCTAAATCTTTTGCTTTTTTGGTTTCATGAGTTGACGAAACATCCTCATCTCCCATGCTTTTCTTTAATGTCGACAATAGATTAATACTACTTTTTACTGGTGGAATTTCTTTCTTAGGATGTGGGCTATCTTCCTCATGGTTTACTATTTTTACTGAATTTGAATTGGAAGGTTGATAATTATTTTTCTCATATTCCACACCATAATCATAATAATTCTCCGTTGCTTCATCTAGTGTAATGTTACTATAATCTATTTTTTCGTCACGCGAAGGATAAGATGTTGTTATTTCCTTCTCAATACAACTATTTGCTTCTTTTCTCCTAGTATCATAGTCTATATCTTCTTGCTGAATTTTATCCTTATGACATTCTTTTGCTTCCTTTAAGTATTCACAGTTTTCACACATCAAATTTTCTTTTATTTCCTCAGTAAGACTTCCATATGCTTTTTTCCTAACAGAATCAAAATCTACATTCTTAGAATGTCGCTGGTTTTCAAAGTTTTGTCCAGTACTATTTTCTACTTCTCCTGAAGTATAATTTTGATTTAATACTCCATAAATTGGAGATATAATTGGGGTTGCTTTAAATTTCTTTTCTTCTGGCTTTTTGGATTCTTTTTTATCTTTATATAAACTAGAAACTTTCAAATCTGTTTTTTTCTGAATTTCTTTTTTATTTGATTCTATTTTAGATTTTAATGGAACATTATTTCTTTCTTTATGAAGAGATTGGCGACTTCTTGTTTCAATAAAATCATTGTCGCTAATATCAATTGGAAACTTAAATGAAGATTTTTCTTCCGATTGTTTGTTTAACGGTGCCTGTGGCTCTTTTCCTTTTTCTTCTACCTTTAATTCTTTTATCTGCTCTTCTACTTCAATTTCTGAAAGTGAAGACATATCTTTACTGCTCTTTTGATTTTCTTGCTTTTCCCGCTCAATTTTTTCACGCATAAAAGTAGGTAGCTTATTTTCTTCCTCGTCTTTTTTTATTTCCTTTATTTCAATTGTTTCATTTTCCTCTTCTTCTTCGAATTCTTCATCAGTAAACAAATTCTTGAACTTATCCATTAATCCCATTTCTAGCACCTCTCTTTGTTATTCATCTGGCAAATTTTCTTTTTTCTTTTGTTCTTCCTTTTGAACATACTCCTCTAGATATTGTGAAAAACTACTGCTAGATCCTGCTGGTTTTTTCACTTCATAAGTAATCTCGGAGAACTCTCCTAAATTTCCCTCTAACACTTTTTCCACTACATTATTATTATAGGTAATACTATTTAAAATAATAGACGATAAAGTTATCATTTTATTTAGCTTTTCTTTTGATGTACAAAATTCTATCTTTGAGTAATTATAAACAATATTAACAAGATAGTCAGCTTCATTTTTTGTGATTTCTATATACCCAACATTATCTCCATTTTTTATTTGTTCATAATAAATATCATTTGTATTTTTTTTGTATTTTAACTCTTTTTTATAATAATAACTAATGATATCTACATATAAATAAATAGAGGTTTCATCACTTAGAAATACTTGATTATAATCATAGTCATGAATTTTTTTCACTCCTCTTGGAATATAATATTTGTATCCTAAAGAAACACTGTTGGTTATATTTTTTGTAGTGAAACTATTATTTATTAAGTTGATATATTGGTTAGTTTCGTCAATTCTAGTACATCCAGAAAGAAAGAAAGCGAAACAAATTAACAAAATTTTCTTACGCATCCCTACACCCCTACTCTTTTATATTATATCAAAAAAAGATATAAAATCAAACAGTTTGTTAAACTTTTTTCTAATTTTTTATATAATATTTTGAAAGGAGTGATTTTTGTGTATCAAAATTACTATACAAGAAATTACAGACCTGTAAATTATGGAAATCGGTTTGCTGGTGGATTTGCTGTCCCTTTTGTTTTAGGCGGTATAACTGGCGGATTGTTAGCCCCCGCGTTCTACCCTAGGCCTATGTATTCTCCATATCCTCCGATGATGCCTAATCCTTACCCTGTTTACTATAGGTAACAGTTATCCTCTATATCAATTACGACTACTCCATTTTCCTTTTTAGCTTTTATGATGAGACATTCTCCTAAATCTTTTCCATCTAAAGGACTTTTCAAATTTTTGAAATATCCTTTTTCTTTTAGGACTGACGCTACAAAAGTATTTTTTTCAGAAAAAGAAAAATCACAGCTAACGGTTTTGGCTTGACATTCTTCAATATATGAGTAACTTGCTGAAATAATATTATTTTTCATTATTTGATATGCATTATTTTTTTCAAGACTCATGGAAGATGATATCTTTGAGAAAGACAAGGCCATAATAGTTGATACAAGGACTAGTACAACCAGTGTCTCTATTAACGTAAATCCTTTATTATTCACATCTTATTTCCTTGTTATATGAATCATGTTTGCATATACTTCTTCAAGGGCTCTACCGATTGTTTTTGAAGATTTATAATTTGCATCTGGCATTTGATAATAATTCGTTTTCATCATTTCTTTACTTCTATTTGCAGCAATATATACTAGGGCATATTTAGAATCCACAATATTCAAAATCTTATCAATAGACGGATAAATCATACTTTCACACTCCTCTACACTTTATAATCTAAATATAATACATAATAAAGAAAAAGACAATATGTTTTACAAAAATATTTACATCTTTTTTCGACAGTTTCTTTCTTTTTTACTAATTTTTATCTACAATCTTTCTTATTAGTTGTTACTATTCATAGCTAAGGTTAACAGATAAATTCTTTATTTTAAAAACATTATTGAAACTATAATTGCAAAAATATATGAAATAATCAATCCTCTATACCCTGATTTGATGAATTTATAAATTCAAATCGTGATAAACAAAGTTAAAATGGAGGTGAATAGTAACTAGTAGTTAGATAGATTTTTATAAATTTTTAAAATTTTTGCATTTTCAACTAAAGTTTTGCTTAAATAAAAAAAGACACAATAATGTAATAAGATTAAAGTGAAAAAGATGAGAATGAAAATTTAGGAAAGGGATTTATATTGGCGATTTTCTATTCATTTTCTGCAAGTTAGGAATTTTAAAAATTAATTGATATCAATCTCATGATTTTAGATATAAGTAGTTATCTAAAAAAAGTTTAAAATAAAAATATTCATTCTTATTAACTCACTATTCAGTAGTAAAATTAGTAATAAATTAGCAAATCAAAAGTGCTAAAATATCGACTTAAATATTAAATATCTGGCATAATATCTAGCATATAATTTGGGTTATTTTTTAAAGCTTGTTTTAATAAAAGGATATTTTGTGCAAATCTTGGAATAAATTATTTTCTATGACAACAAATGTTATTTTTAATTATAGTAGAATAAAGGTTACAGTTCAGTCAGATAAAATAAGGAATAAATGTTATTTCCGTAAAAAAATAGTTCAAAAAGTAGCAAAAAAATAGAAAGATAGTCAAAAAATTTATATTTTCAATTAATGGATATATTTCTAAAACATCAAATTTACTTTTTTGCTGATAAGGGTTTATCTGCAAAATTCATTTCCTTGACTGAACTGTAACGAATAAAGTATGGAAGTGCAGAATTTTATGAAGAGTTTATTAAAATTACAAACTATAATTAAAGTTGGCAAGAAAAAAATATCTGATGGTAAACATATGTTATTAATTTTAAAAACAAGAAAAATTCATTAATAGACCTTCTTTTTTGTTAATAAAATTTAAATACTAAATACTATAAAGCGACAACACTTTATTTGGTAAAGAAACCATTTTTTTATTATTATGATTTAGTGACTAATATTCCTGGTTATTGTCTAATATCCCTTGATTTTTTATAGTGTTTAAAGTTATATATTTTTGCTTTTTTTGATTCTTTTTTTAAAAAAGTTGGTTTTTCATTTTTACTTTCTAACTCTAAAAACTGCTCTATATTATCAGATGAAAACAAGATATATTTTCCTGATTGATTTGCTTCCTTCCATGCTTTATGTTGTAATATTTTTTTTTGCAAAAACATTGAAGAATGAATACCAAACTCAGAAATTACTTCGTCAATAATCTCTTTATCTTCCTCATCGATATTATAAAAATTCCTTTTAAAAGTTCCATAAGATGGTATCATAGAAAAGTTGTATGAAAGATATTTTGAATTAATTTTTGAAATGATTACCCCTGTGTCGGTTGCTATAATATTTTCTTCAAAACAAGGTACATTTTTCTTGTATAAAAATTTAAATTGGAGAAAATACAAAATTTCTTGAAGTTTTAAATTACTGATGAAATATCCATTTCCATTACAATATCCAATTATATAACAAGTAATTAAATTAACGTCATACATAATTTCATCTCCCTAATTGATTAATATCATACATTAAACTGTTGGAAAATTCAATATTTATATGTTACGCTACGTGATAGAAACACGAAATTATTTTAATATTATGAAATTTAAAATAATTTCTTTACATAATATAGCAGAATTTCTTTACATTATCACAAACGGCATATATCTTTTTATAGTAAAGAAATAAAGTTTTTATTCAGTCATCTTATCCTGATCCTGAAACCTTTTAAACTTCGGAAATATTAGAAAACAGCATATGAATTAATTAGATACTTATTATTTTTTTAGTTATAGTAAATATCCACCAACATAGGCGATGGTTTTTCTAAAATGCCTATAAGGCTTATTGTTCTGGCTACGCTAAAAGCACGAATTGTGATATGCATTTCGCAAAACTACTTTTTGCACCTATAAATGAGTCAATTTTATTTAACGTTAATTGTTAATGATAATCTATCATCACTGATTTTGTATATCTATCACATTTAGGACATTTAATTTTAGAAACAGTACCTTGGAATGATATAATCTTTATTTTCTCATTATTTTCTACTTTTTCTTCAATTGATAATACCTTTACATTAGTACCTTTTAACTCTATTAATTCTTTAACTTCTTTCATTATCACATTACTCCTTTGCAAGAATAATTAAAAATCAGCATACAAAAACAGACTAAAAATACTACATATTTTTCAAAAAATGTGATACTATAAAAATACATATGAAACTAATTTAATTATTCTGCAATTTAATTATATAATAGTTCATATGTATATTAAATATTAAAAGCAGATGCCATTTTGACATCTGTTTTTACTTTGAGCAAAAATTATTAATTCGGTGTTAATTTTTTTACAAAAGCTCTCACCAATTCGCAACGAAAATTGTTATCTTAACTTCAATCTACTCATGTAAAATAAAAAAGTGATATAATCCAAAATGAGGAAAATTTTTCTCATTTATTTTATTCTGCATTTTTAATTTTTTGTCTTTCAGAAGAAAATGAAACATTATCTTGATCAGACTTACTATACTGTGATTTTAAAAGTTCTAATTGAGAACTGAATTGGTTTAATCCATTTACATAACTCTCAATTTTTAAATCAATTTCATTTGATAATTGTTTTAAAGTATTAACAGAATTTGAACCCTTAATTCCTTTGTTGATATTTGATTGAGAAACAATCATATTAACTTCTTTTTTTATGTATTTTACATAATCATCAATGGCTAGTTTCATTTTGCTAATGCCATCCAAATTTATTCCAACGACATCATTTCCACTTGATTTAGAAGTTTTTTTCTTCTTTGTTGCCATAAAATCATCTCCTTATATATAATTTTAAATTTTAATATTTCCACTAATTGTATTAGCAATACTTGATTGGGATTTTTCAAATTGTACACGATCACTTTCAAGTGCTGACGTTAGAACATTATTATATTTTTTAATTTTATTTTGAATACTAGCTCTTTGATCGTCTAATAATTTTAAGAAGGCATTAGCATCAGAACCACTCCAATAACTTTTTATAGTCTGACATAACGTAATATAGTTCTTATTATCCTTACTCAAGGCTGCATACGCTTTTTCTATTGCTGCATTAAAACTATTTTGAATAATACGTGAGCCACTCTCACTTCTACCATAAGTAGCATTAGAAATCTTTAAATCTCCCATACATTCACTCCTTTCGACTTTCTTACATATCCATGCCCCATTCTTGACATCCGATATGCTTATTATACATATATCATAAAACTTAAAAAATGTCTAGAATATTATGTTAATTTGCAGGATAAAATCATAAACATTGAGAATTAGTTGAATTGACTAATTCTCAGGGTGTTGACAAACCCCGCATTTGAAAAAATGTGGGGTTTTCTTTTATATACATTTTGATTTTTTCAGTCATT
>CAKPBH010000035.1 GCA_934140355.1 uncultured Bacilli bacterium
GTATAACAAAAAGGAACCTATAGTGGTTCCAAATATCATGGATAGATTACCATTTACACAGAATTATTTACACTCCCCTTTTTCATGATATAATACCATCAAAGGAGGCAGTCCATAATGAAAAATTATACATTTATTGACTTTGATGGGGTTATTTTAGATTCTGAACAAAGAATGCTAGAAAGAAAATTTGAACTTGGTTTTACAAATCATAAAGATAAAATTCAATTTAACAAATTTTTTGAATACACTAATCAACACCCAGAAGAATGGGATTATATTATTAAACAAGCGAATCAAATTAATGATTCCTTTACAATAATAAAAGAATTAGAATCTTTAAAAAAAGAAATAGCAATACTTACCAAGATTCACACTCTATATGAGATGAAAATTAAAATTGAAGAAATTAGGACAAATCAAAAAATTAATTGTCCAATTATATTTGTCCCACCAGATTTAAAAAAGCACCAAATTATCATTCCAAATGGTCAAGTACTTATTGATGATTCAGCAAAAAATATTGCTGAATGGATTAGTCATGGTGGAAAAGGGTACATTTTTGAACCAAATATTTCAAATAACACATTAAAAAAAGTTAAAAGTTTAGATTTTTTGCTTAAGGAGTAGAAATTATGAATAAAGAATTGATATTTAAAAATTATAAAAAATCTTTGGAACAAAAATATAACGCCGTTTGCTTTGATATAGATGGAACTTTAACTGAAAAAAATTCCAAAAAAATTGATATTCATGCTATTGAGATGATAATTAATTTGTTAATTAGAAAAATTCCTATTGTATTTATAACGGGTCGTGGTGAAACCGGACTAAAAGATTTAAAAAATGATATTTATGATTGCATTAAAAATAACCCAAATATTGCTGAAGAAGATTTAAAAAGAATATATGTTCTGACAAATGACGGTGCAAGATTATTTTATAGCGATACTGTTTCTAGAGAATTTTTTTTGAAAGAAAATACATATATTTCAACGTCAGATGAGTTAAAACATTTAGCATAAATTGATGAAATAATAAAGAAAAAACAATCAAATTATTTTAAAATTTCTTATTCAAAGGATTTAGACAATGATGCAATCTTGAATATTAGACTTATTTTTGAGCATGAAGATTCAAAAATAATTGATGATATTTTTGAAAGGTTAAATACTTTTTTTCATGAAAAAAAATACAATGATATTCATTTAACAAGGGGAATATATAAAGATAAAATTGTGATTCAAATAGGGAATGCTCAAAAAGATATGGCAATAAAAAGAACTGAAAAATTAATAGGAATTCCACAAAATTCAATGATGAGAATTGGTGATTGCGGTGATTTTAAAGGAAATGATTACTCAATGCTAAATTGCTCACAAGGATATAGTGTTGATAAAACTAGTGGTAGTATAAATTCTTGTTTTCCTATTTTTAACGAAGAAGGTAATATTTTGCATGGCGTTGAAGCAACCGTTTATCTTATTAAAAAAGCAAAAATTTTACCAACAGTATGCTTAGAAAAAGCAGATAAAAAAACTTATAGTAAAAATTTTGCTCTAGTAGAAAAAAATATTGTATTAGGAAGAAAAAAATTATTAAACACTTTCAACAATCTAATCAATAATAATTTTGATGAAATAAATGGAATAGATAGTATTTTTGATAAATATAGTGGTAGTGTCCTTATTCCCATGTATGAATGGGAATTATTAGAAAATAATCCTTTAAAAGAACTGTGGACAAAATGTGTTAATGGTAATATGAGTTATTCAATAAGAGATGATAATAATTATTTATTAAGAGGAGCAATGACTTATTATTATTTCTTAGCAAATAGAATAAGTATAGGTGGAAAAGATAAAACCACCAAAGATAATGTATTTTCTTGGTATGAAAATTATTTAAATTTTATGATAGAATCTATTAATGCAATATCCTTAACAAAAAACTTGAATAAACAAATAAATAAAAAATTAATCCTTGGCATTTTAGATAATTGTAGAAATGTTTTATTAATTCTAATGAACCATAATCTAGTTTTAAGTGCTACAAATTATAATATTTTAGTTGACATTTCTATGAAAGAAAATAAAAATTTATATGAGATAACTAAAGTTCTTTTAGAAATAGAAAGTATAATGAGTAAAATTTGTTTTGAAAATAATTATTTAATAAATAAAGATAATTTGTTAGAGAGCATTAATGGTACAAAGAAGATTATAGAAAAAAATCTAGATATTGAAATGATTTCTGAGTTAAAAGAAGATTATTCAAAAGATTATAGAGCATATAGAGAAATTGATAATTTTGCTGAAAATTTTATAGCAGTATCTTTATATAATGAGAAATGCAACAATTATAGAGTAATTAATGCTTGTGGCTTAAGCTATGGTGGGATAGAATTACCTATAATATCTAAAATTGTAAATAAAAATAGAATAGAGCAGTTATTATTACTTAAATTCAACAAAGAAGTATCTGGTTACTCAAATAAGCAAAATATAAATTTAAGAAATTTTAATATCAATGAATTTGGTGGGATAGCGGGTATAAATGAATTAATAAATCCAACTGTTGATTTATTTGATGATAATGTACTAACTGGAAAAACGTTACAGATAGCGATCAATTCTTTATATGATTATGACGTTAGTGTTGATAATATATGTATTGTAAGGTATCCTGGCATAAATAGAATAGATCAAATGTTTCACGAAAATACTTCAGCAATAGATTATCATTTATTTTTTGATTATATATATGGTCTTTGTTTTAGTAGTCCATATAGTTGGAAAGATGATAGTTGGAAATCAAAAAATAATAAAATAGATTACACAGATACTTTAGGAATTTTTGATTTAAATAGGAAAAAAATAATTGAATGCTTAATTAAAAATCATGAATTTAATCCCCAAAGTGAAGTTGGAGAGTATAAGAGGAGAATATTGAAATGAGAGTAGTAAGTATTGGAGATTTAGTAATAGATTACTATTATAAAAATGAAAAATTATTAGGAATAAATGGGGGAATGACTTGTCATAATATAATTGCAAATTTAGCAAAATTTGGTCTTGAAACTTCTGTCTTTGGAGTCTGTGGAAATGATTTACAAGGAGAATTTGCAATCAAAAGTTTAGAAATATTAAAAGTTGATATAAGTAATATAAAAAAGATAAATGGCATTAGAACAAGATGTTTCCATGTCTCTTATTTTGAAGAGGGAAATCAATTATCCTTTACTTCAAAAAAAAGATGTCCCTTTTGTCAAAAGAAAAAATGGTATGATAACAGTTTAATTGATGGTAATGATGTATTAAGCAACATAAAAGAAGATGATATTTTAGTATTTGATAATTTAAATCCATGTAATCAGGAAATAATTGATAAAACAAACAATAAAAAAGTAATTGATTTGGGGCAATATTTTGAATTTGAAGGGTTAGATAAAAACAGAATAATTGATAAAATAAATAATAAATTTGAAATAATAAATTTTAATGAAAGAGTTTCTAATTATTTAATGACTAAGTTAAACTGTAATAGTGAATTAGAATTATATCATATTTTAAACCCAAAATTAATGACAATTACAAAAGGAGAAAATGGTGCAATATTTATATTCCAAGATAAAGCACATCATTTTAAATTAGCAGATAAAAATGATGTCATAGATTCAACTGGAGCTGGAGATGCTTTTATTTCTTATATAATTAAAGAATGGATAAATAGTGATTTTGAATATCATGAAAATTTATTTGAAAAATGGTATAAAAATTCTAATAAATTAACCGCAAAGGTAGTTTCAAAAATGGGAGCAAGAGGACATTTAAATTCATTATTCAAAATCAAAAAGATGAAAGATTATTGTTCATGTGATAAATTTGCCTATAATGAAAGAAAGAAAATAAAAAGATGCAACATCAATATCAATAATCTAGAAAAAAGAGTAATCAATGCTATTCATTCTCAAGCTAGCATAAAAATAAATGAATTAAATTTTTCAGCAAGTGATAATTGCTTATTTATTGGAACAGGTGGTTCCTTTGCAGGAACATATTTTTCTGCTAAAGTAATAAATTTATTATTTGGTTGTAATACTTATCCACTATATCCAAGAGACGTTCTATATAGAAATAATACTAATATAAATAAAGTTGTATTATTTTCCTATTCTGGAACAACAAATGATATTATAAATAGTATTAAAGATTTTCCTAAAGAAAATATTTATATGATTACAAAAGGAGAAATACAAAATATTGTACTAAAAACAAAAATTTCTAAGAAAAACATTTTAAGTTATAGAACATCATCGAATAAAGGAAAAGAAAGAGGATTTTTATCTTTCGAAGGAGCAGTAGCACCTGCATCAATTTTCTTAAAATACTATTACAGTAAAGTTGATACTAATTTTGATGTTGATGATTTTCTAAAAAAATCGATGGATTATTGGAATAAAATATTAGATAAAATGATAAGTAAAGATCTAGTAGAAAAAATAATCAATAAAAAAATAGTGAATTTATTTCGTGGAGATTATGGGGATACTGCTTGCTATGACTTAGAAAGTAAAATAATAGAATCAGGTATTTTTAATTGCATAATTCATGAAAAGAAAAATTTTTCTCATGGTAGATTTATAAACTATGAAAATTTAAATAATAATTTTTCTATTTACTTTAAAGAAAAAATTACAAGCAAGTACGAACTTGAACTCTTACAATACTTAAAAGATAATACATTGATTATAGAAAGTCCTTATAATGGAATTCTTGCTGAGTTTGATTTGTTAATAGCGTCTCAATTAATTATATATTATTTTGGAAAAAGAATGGATGTTGATTTATCTAAGCCAAAATATTCAGAAGAAGCCATGAAAATATATTTTTATAAGGGTGATTTATAAAAATATATAAGTAAAATACTGATAGAGAAGAAAAATCTTTATCAGTATTTTTATTAAATATATGTTATGATATTAGTAGTTTGGAAGTGATAATCATGAAAAAGGTTGAACTATTAAGTCCTGTTGGAAATAAAGAGATGTTATATTATGCCATCCATAATGGAGCGGATGCTGTATATTTATCGGGAAAAAATTATGGAGCAAGAAAATTTGCCAATAATTTTACGAATGAAGAATTAATTGAGGCCATCAATTATGCTCATACTTATGGAGTAAAAGTTTATGTAACTGTAAATACCTTAACTTATGAGGAAGAATTAAATTCTATTTTAGAATATATTGGCTTTTTATATCAAAATCAAGTAGATGCCCTTATCATCCAAGATATTGGCTTAATAAAAAAAGTAAGAAAATATTATCCTAATCTAGAACTTCATGCTTCTACCCAGTGCCATACCAATAATAAAGAAGCAGCTTCTTTCTTTCAAAAATTAGGATTAAAAAGAGTTGTCTTAGCCAGAGAAATGTCCCTAGAAGAAATCAAGAAAATTGATATTCCTATTGAAAAAGAAGTATTTGTTTATGGTGCCTTGTGTGTATGTTATTCTGGATGTTGTCTTTTTAGCAGTCTAAATGGAGGTAGAAGTGGTAACCGAGGAGAATGCGTTGGAAGTTGCCGTTTGCCTTATCAATTAATAAAGAATAATGAAGTCGTAAAAACAGATGGACAATATCTTTTAAGTACTAAAGAACTAAATACACTTCCTAACTTAAAAGAACTATTAGATGCCAATATTGACAGCTTAAAAATAGAAGGAAGAATGAAATCTCCATCTTATGTTGGTTATGTCACTAGATTATATCGAACTTTAATTGATAAATATTATAACGACGAACCATTAACCTTAACTAAGGAAGAACAAATCAATTTAAAAAAACTATTCAATCGTGAATTTACCAAAGGTTATCTTTTTCATGATGTAGATATTATGAATATCAAAACCCCTAATCATCAAGGAATTCCTATTGGTAAAGTTCTCTCTACTACCAAAGATAAAATAAAAATAAAAATTATGAATGATTCCCTAAATCAAGGTGATGGTATAAGATTTCAAAATAACCATGAAGGAATGATCATTAATCGTCTTTATGATGAAAAAAATCTTTTAAAGAACAGTATTTCCTCTCCTAATATTGCTTACTTAGATAATATAAAACACATACATGGAGAAGATATAATCTTAAAAACAACAGACTTTAAATTAACGAAATCTCTAGAACAAGTAACAGAAAAAAAGATACCTGTAGATATCTATTTTGAAGCAAGAAAAGATAAACATTTGTGTATTGAAATTAAAGATAATCAAAATAGAGTAGAAGTATTAGGGGATACCCCAGAAATAGCAATAAATAGAAATACCACCAAAGAAGAAGTCGAACACCAATTAAACAAACTAGGCAATACCCCTTATAAAGCATCATCTATAGAAGTAAATATAGATACTAATCTTTTTATCAATATTAAATCAATCAATGAATTAAGAAGAAAAGCAGTCCTAGAATTAACAAGTAAAAGAATTCATCCCCATCAAATTTCTTCCCTTCCTCATATTGAGGAAAAAGACTCATCTCTAGATAAATATCCATCTCAAGATAAAATAAATATCAGTATTTTAACGAGAAATGAATCACAATTAAAGTGTGCTCTAGAAAATCAAGTGGACACCATCTATACTACTGACTATAACCTTTATCATACTTATAAGGATTACAAAAATATTTATTACCGTGTACCAAGAATAATGAATAACCACCCTAATTTTGAAAATGAGAATCTGCTTATCACGGAAATTGGTAGTCTAAATCATTATCAAAAGAACAATCATTTAATTAGTGACTATACTCTAAATATTACCAATCATAACTCTATTGAATTACTAACAGAAAACAATGTCAAAAGAGTAACTTTATCTGTTGAACTAACTGATAACCAGATTAAAAATATCATGAAAACAAACTATCCAATCGAACTTGTTATCTATGGTAGATTAGAACTTATGGTGATGAAATACTGTCCTTTAAAGAAATGTCTAAATTACTGTAAAAATTGTAAAGGTAGCCAGGATAAATTTTACTTAGAAGATAAAGAAAAAAATCGTTACCCTATGCTAAGAGAAAACTGTATTACTCATATTTTACACAAGAATATAACCAATAAAATCTTTAATATTTCGAATTATATCTCTTATGGAATTAAAAATTTTAGAATAGAACTCTTTGATGAGGATTATAATGAAGTAGAGAATTTAATTAGAAAAATAAGAGAGGAGATAAAAAATGCAAAAAGTAAAAATACCAAAATATAGCTTATCAGAAGAATTAATTAATGCAATTAGCCATGGAATAGGAGCAGGCTTAAGTATTGCAGCCCTAGTTTTATTAATTGTTCACTCTAAAAATGTTATTAGTGTTTTATCCTCTATTACTTATGGAGTATCCTTAATTGTTTTATACACTATATCCTGTATCTATCACAGCCTAAGTCCTAAACTAACGGGTAAAAAAGTATTAAGAGTAATTGACCACTGTAACGTTTTACTCCTAGAAGCAGGAACATATACTCCAATTTGTACCTGCTTAATCAAAGGAAAACTAGGCCTATCTCTTCTTATCATAATTTGGGTAATTAGCATTATCGCTATTGTAGCAAACGCGATAGATGTAGATAAATATCAAGGACTTTCCGTAGTGTGTCATTTAGTTATGGGCTGGGGTATTCTTCTTTTCTATCCTCTTCTAAAAACCCTTTGTCCTAAAGTAGGTCTTATCTATCTAATTTTAGGAGGAGTTATGTACACCATTGGTGCCATTCTCTATGGATTAGGTGCCAAGAAAAAATATATGCATTCTATCTTTCACTTCTTTGTCCTAGCAGGTAGCATTTTTCATTTCTTCATGATTTATTTATATGTAATTTAATTCTTTAGATGTGAAAAATACTGATAAAGAGATAGATAAATTAATATTTATGTTTCATAAAATAGAAAAGTTTAAATGATTAAGTAGGTTAAAAGTAGTTGGCAATAATTCTTTATAGAATAAGAAAAAAAGAGATACTTTTATTTAAAATCAACTAAAAATGATAAAAAATAGTTGTTTTTGCAAGTGCAAAAATGTTTGGTAGTGTAACATAGTAACTAAAAAGTTCTTTGTTTTAAAGGATTTTTCAGTTTTGTTGTGCATTTCCATATCCTGTCGTACTATATTTTTAACTATTTTTACAAAATTATAGAAATTATAAATAATTTAAAGTATAATTTAATTAGAGATTTTATCATACAAAATGTTTAGGAGGGGAATTAATGCAAACTTTACAAATAAGAAATTCAACAGCAGAATTTTTAATTTTTACAAAGCAAAATAATGAGAAAACAATTGAAGTAATTGTAGATAATGAATCGGTATGGCTTAGTCAAAAGTTAATTGCTGAACTTTTTGATACAACTAGAAACAATGTTACAATGCACTTAAATAATATTTTAGAACACGAATTAGATAGAAATTTAGTATGTAAGAATTTCTTACATACTGCTGAAGATGGAAAAAATTATAAAACAAAGTATTATAATTTAGATGCCATTATTTCGGTTGGTTTTAAAGTCAATAGTAAAAGAGCGATAGAATTTAGATTGTGGGCAATTAATATATTAAAACGATATTCTATTAAAGGATATGTCCTAGATAAAGAAAGACTTAAAAATGGAACATTCTTAAATGAAAATTATTTTGATGAATTGCTTGAAGAAATCAGAGAAATTAGAATTAGTGAAAGAAATTTTTATCAAAAAATCACTGATATTTATGCTACTAGTTTAGATTATAATAGAAATTCCTCTGTCACTAAAGAATTCTTTAAAACAGTACAAAATAAAATGCATTATGCAACACATGGAAATACTGCTGCAGAAGTCATAGTAAAAAGAGCAAATCATGAAAAAGAGCATATGGGTCTTACTACTTGGAAAAATTCTCCAAATGGTAAAATTATGGAATCTGATGTTATAATTGCCAAAAATTATTTAACAAAAGAAGAGTTAAAATCTTTAGAAAGAATAGTTACAATGTATTTAGATTATGCAGAAGATCAAGCTGAAAGGCATATTCCAATGACTATGGAAGATTGGAAAAAAAGATTAGATGTATTTTTACAATTTAATGAACGAGAAGTGTTAGATAATCCTGGTAAAATTTCTCACAAAATTGCAGAGAGTTTTGCTTTATCAGAATTTGAGAAATATAGGATTATACAAGATAATTTATTTGAATCTGATTTTGATAAATTTTTGATAGAAATAAAAAATAAAGGAATAGATAATTAATTGGAGGATTTGTATGAAAAAGATAATTGGAATAATGGGCCCTAACAATGCCACTAAAGAAAATTTAAAAGATGCTTTTGAAATTGGTAAATATGTAGCAGATAAGGGATATGCAGTTTTAACTGGTGGATTAAATTTAGGTATTCAAAATGAAGGATTAAAAGGTGCAAAAGCAAATAATGGATTAACTATTGGTATTATGCCTTTTAATGAACCAGATAAATTTTCTGAATATGTTGACATACCTATTATTACTAATATGAGAAGTGGAAGAAACTATATTAATGCTTTATCAAGTAATTTAGTCATAGCTTGTGGTATTGATAAAGGAACAATATCCGAAATATCATTATCGTTGGTTAATACGGCTAAAAAGCAAGTTATTATTGTAGGTGCAATAGAAGAAGCTAATAAGTTGTTTAAAGTAGTAGATTCTGAAAATGTATATGTTGCTAAAGATTATAAAGAATGTATAAATATTTTTGAAACACTAGATATTTAACCAAATTTGACTAAGGTATTATTTTTAGATGATGTGCTGGATTAATGATGAATTAATTAAGAGTAATTATCCACCAGTATTAATGAATGAAAGCCAAATTTATCATTTAAAAACATGCAAAAATATTATCAACAAGATAAAAGATAGGGAAATCATCCTTAGATTGATCTATCTTTTTTGTATAATTTTTTATCAGTATTTTTTTGTAAACCATCATCTTTTAGTAGCAAAAATTGTCGATATTTGCTATAATGGGGGTAAGAATGGAAAGGAGTATAAAATATGCAGAAAAAAACAAGCAAAAATTTAATTTTAAAATGTGTTGCTCTTGGAATCGTATGTAGCTTTACTCCTCATGTATATGCCCTAACCGGTATTGTAAATGTCAATGATTCTTTAACTTTAAGAAGTCAACCAACAACATCAAGTAGTGTGATTACAAGATTTTATAATGCCACAGAATTAACAATTTTAAATACCAATTCTGGAACAGGTAACGGATGTGGTGGTAATTGGTATAAAGTAAGCTATGGAAACTATACAGGTTATTCTTGTGGTGATTTCATAAAATTAAAAGAAGAGAATCAAACTACTTCTGGAGTAGATGACAGTTACGCTAAAAAAAATTATGATAATCCAACCAAAAAAGATGGAACAATCATGTGTTATGAAGATACAGGTTCCGTTGGTTTAAGAAGTAGTGCTAATGGGAGTAGGACAGGCGCTAAAGTTAATTGTGGGGAAGATGTAGATGTTTTAGAAACTGTGGACAAGCCTAATACAACATGTCCTTATTGGTATAAAATAACTGCAGGTTCTAATACTGGTTATTTATGTGGATATTTCGTAAATACAACAAAATTAACATCAACTGCACAAAATTATTACAATCAGAAAAAAAATGGAGATACTATTGAAAGTTATACCCAAAAGTTAAAAACTGCAGGTTTCCCAGATAGTTATATTCCATATTTATTAGAATTACATGCAAGACATTCTAATTGGACTTTTGAGGCGGAGAAAATTAATCTTAATTTTGATGATGTTGTGACAGGAGAAAGTGGTAATGGGGCCAGTCTACTTCAAAGAAAAGCTCCATTTGATGATGGATATTTATCTTTAGATACAAATACTTATAATATTTTAGCAGATACTTTTAAGGAATATGAAAGTGAACCAGGATATTATAATGCCTCGAGAGAAGCTATTGCTTACTATCTTGACCCAAGAAATTATTTGAATGAAAAGTATATTTTTTCCTTTGAAACATTAGGATATAGTTCTAATCAAAATTCAAGTGTTGTTTCTTCTATTTTATCCTCTCAAAGTTTTTGGCCAAGTATTTATCAGTATTATAATAGAAGTGGTGCTATTAAAGATAGTACAGGAAATGTTAATGATGATATTGTAACATCGTCTTCAAAAATTGGAATTAGTGCTGTTCATGTGGCTAGTCGTATTAAGCAAGAGATATCTGGGATATCTTCATCTGATTCTAGGATAGGAGGAAATTTTCAATATAATGGAAAAAGTTATTCTAATTATTATAATTTCTTTAATATAAAATCAAGATGTACAAATTGTAGTTCTATTTATTCTGGATATGCTTATGAACAAGGATGGAATACTCCATATAAAGGAATTTATGGTGGAGCATCATTTATGTATAATGGATATATTTCTATAAATCAAGATACTATTTATTATGAAAAATTTGATGTATCTTCAACGAAAGATGGTAATTTTACCCATCAATATATGCAAAATCTAGCTGCTCCCATTCAAGAAGGTGGAATTAAATATAATGGTTATGTTAATAGTATGAATAGTTATTTAAATACAGCCATTAAATTTGTTATTCCTGTATATAATAATATGCCAAATTATACTGTAACATCTCCTAGATTAGGAAATCCAAATAATTATTTAAAAAATTTAACGATTAATAATAATACTATTAATAACTTTAGTTATAATACTTATAATTATAATGTGTATTTAAGTAGCAACACAACTTCTGTTAAAATTGGAGCAAACACCATTAATGCAAATGCTAAAGTAAGTGGGGCGGATACCATCCAAATTACGTCTGATAATCAAACACAACAAATTAATGTAACATCACAAAATGGTAAAACAAGAACTTATACCATTAATTTTATTAGAGAAAAAGATGATTCTCCATCTACTACTATTGAAGATGCAATGAATCATTCAGGATTTAAATATAATGATAAAAATATTTTTGGCATTAATGTTGGGACGAATGTGTCTACTATAATTGGGAATATTACTAGTTATAATCATAAAGTAGGTGTAACAGTAAAATCAAAAAATGGAATAGTTAAAACAAATGATACATTTAAAACTGGAGATAAAGTAACAATTTCTGGTACTAATGGTACAAAAACTTATGATGTAGTAATTTTTGGAGATATTAATGGTGATGGTCAAATTACTGCAGTCGATTATGTTAATGTCAAAAATTATATTATGAATCGAAGTAATCTAACAGATAGTTATTTAAAGGCTGCTGATGTCAATAAAGATGGACAGGTTACGGCGGTAGATTATGTTCAAATTAAAAATAGTATTATGGGAAAAAGTAATATTAATCAATAAAGGAGAAATCAATGACAAAAAGAATAAAATATATATTATGCGTAATGTTTACCTTTTTCATTGCTAAGGCAAATGTTTTTGCAGGCTCTTTATCTATTTGGTCGGGAGCAAAAGAAGTAACTGTTGGACAAACGGTTACTGTTTCTGTAAAAGCCAACAATATAGCGGGAACTTTTAATGTATCTTCTTCTAATAATGGAATTTTAGCAGGAGGAGAGTCTGGGAAATGGTTAGAAAATGATACCTATACTTTTACCTTTACAGCAAAAAGTGCAGGAACTGCTACTATTACTGCGTCATCTTTAGATGTTGCGGATTACGATACAAATGATAAATTTTCCGGTAGCAAATCGGTAAGTATTGTAGTGAAAAATAAAAGTACATCCTCAAATGGTGGCAGTAGTAATTCAAACAAAGGGGGAACAACGGCAGATAAAAAAGAATACGATTCTAACAATAACTTAAAATCATTAACAGTTGATGGTCAAAATATAGAACCAACCTTCAATAAAGATACAACAGAGTATAAACTATCTCTTGACCAATCTGTTGAGAAAATAAATGTTCAAGCATCAGCAGAAAGTGATAAAGCAACGGTATCGGGAACAGGAGAAAAAACATTATCCCAAGGAGAAAATACAATTGAAGTTAAAGTAACTGCTGAAAATGGAAATGAAAAAATTTATAAAATTATTGTTACGGTAGAAGATAAACATCCCATTTCTACAAAGGTTGGAAAAAATGCTTATACAGTAGTGAAAAAAAATAATAATCTAATCGATAAATTAGAAAACTATGAAGAAGTAACGATTAAAATAGATGATCAAGATGTTGTTGCTTATAAAAATAATAAAACAGATGTATTATTAGTCATCTTAAAAGATAAAGACAATAAATTAGCATACTATACTTACAATGAACAAACCAAAAAATATGAAGAGTATCACTATATCAAAGTAGGCAATATAACCTTACAAATTCTTCCTTCAACAACTCCAGAAAAATACTTAAAAGATACGCTTAAAATTCAAAATCAAACGATTGACTATTATAAAATCAGTAAAAAAAATAAAATAGGACTAATCTATGGTACAAATATTAAAACAGGAAATACAGGATATTATGTATATGATACAGAAGAGGAAACACTAAGTAGATATTATAATCCTGAAGTAAAACTTTACCAAAAAGAGTTAAAACAATTAAAAGAGTACACTATGATTGTAATTGGTGTAATTGCTCTTTTAAGTATTATTGTCATTATTTGTTCCCTAAAAAAAGGAAAGAAGAAGAAACATTTAAGAACAATGTAACTTCTTCTTTTTA
>CAKPBH010000036.1 GCA_934140355.1 uncultured Bacilli bacterium
ACAAAATCTTGCACAACACTATTTTTCATTCTTTTTTCCTCACTTTCGTTTATTTTCACTGACTAGAGTCATTTCTGTTGTCAGTTGTTTGATTCTTTCAATAATTCTTTTTGCTTTGACGCGATCAATTCCTTTTGCACTTGTTCCAAAATGTTCTTCTAAATCTTTAATGGTTAAATTCGAAGTAAAAAAAGTAGTTAGGCCTTCTTGAGTTCTATGTTGAAGAATATTTCCTAATACTTCATCCCTACTCCATTCAGTCATTGTCTCGGCACCTATATCATCAATTAATAATACTTCAACAGTTTTTAGTAGTTTAAATTTCTCGTTGTAGGAATCATTATTTCCAAAAGATTCTTTCAGACTCCTTAGCAACTCTGGATAATAAATAATCGCTATCTTATGGTTCTTTTTTGCAAGTTCATTTAGTGTTGCTGAGATAAGGTAGGTTTTTCCACAACCAAAATTTCCATTTAAGTATAATCCTTTCATTCCGGATTTAGGTTGATAGGTATCTAGAAAATTCTTTAACCATTTTATAATTTCAAATCGGTTTGGATCATTAATGTCAATATTTTTCATACTTGCTTCTTTGATTTCTTTTGGAATATCAAAAAGATAAATGTTCTCTTTATATTTATTCTTTTTATCTAATTCTTTTTTATATCGACAAGGAACGTAATCAAATACTAAGTTATCACTTAAAATTTCCGGATAAAAGATGTATCCTGGATAGGAATTTTTACATTCTAAAATATTTTTGCATTGCTTACAGTTTTTTAATTCTTGAGCAGTTTCTTCTAGGGAAGTTGTATATTTCATTAGATAAGATTTTGGTAAATTTAAGTTTTCTACTATTTTTTTTAAATGACTATTATTCTCTATTGCCTTATCATAATCTTCCATTAATTTATCTTGGTTTAAATTATAACTTTCCTTTAATACCTCTTTTATTCCCTTCATCTTATCGATACTCCTTTAACAAGTCTTGCATTGCTTTTTGTTCTTCTAAGCTAGCTTCCTTTTTCTTAATATTTTTATCAAACCATTCTGGTACTTTTTCTTCCCTTGTTACTCTTGGTTTAGTTGTCGTAGTTCCTTTTTTATATTTTTTGTGTTCTTTTTCTGCTAATCGCATTGCTTCATCAACAGTTTCTATTTTTTGTCTTTGCCACTGGCCAGCGATTGTTTCAGCTAAGCCACGGGTTAATTTATTATTATTGGTTTTTAAAATATAATCAATTAAAACATTGACTACTCCTGGCTGTAATTTATAAACGCAAACTAAATCTTCTGCTAATTTTAAATCTCTTGATGTTGGTTCTGTGCCATTATTTTTACTTTTTAATAAATCATAAGGGCTAATCGTTTCAAAGGTGTAAATCATTTTCGCTCTTTTTGAAGTATCGCCAGTTGGTTCTTTTAAATATTCTGGTTGGGTGTTATAAACAATTGTAGGTAAGAGACCATGATTGTCAAATTGGTAATAGTTTCGGCAAGTTTTTCTTAATTCTTCTTTGTTTAATGTTCCTCTTTCGGTAATACAAATTGGAATAATATCTTGTATTTTAACAACATCTAGGCCATACAAAAAAGAAAGTTGTAAGATTAATTCTTTATTCTCTTTCGTAAATACTTTATTTTTGTCTAATCCACTTGGAAGAGCATTAGCTAAAAATTCAAAATCAAAATTGGTATTTATATTTAATTTTTGAACATTTGTTTTTCTAATGTCATTGTTTACTACTTCGTAAGAAGTTAGAGGGACTGATGAGAATACTTCCGTAAATGATGCGGTTATATCTTGATAGTTATTTGTTGATAATCTTGGTGCTTTAAAGTATTCTAAAAGTTTTTCATATTCTTTTTTTCCTAAATTATTATATAAAACAACATTTAAGATAGGATGGTTAAAAAAGTCACTTGCTTTAATTGGAGAATACAACTGATAAATATAACTTCCAGTTGTTGATTCTTTAAAATAAGTTTTTAAAAGACCGATAGCTTCTAACTTTTGCCTTGCTTTTTCAATTTCTGATAAAGATATTTGCATATTAGTTACCAAGTGATGATGGGTATATTCCGTGCTTACTTGTCTCAACTTATCTAAATCAGACCAAAGAGTAAAATATAACATTACTGCAAGAGGGCCTATAATGGGTTGATATAACATGGTTAGTATGAGTCTATCTTCTGCAGTAATAATGCTTTTATTTACTACAGTATAAGTATCGGCAGGAGATATTCCTTTTAAATTTAATTCTTTCATACAACCACTGTCCTCTTAGTTATATTCTATAATAAAAGATGAGAAAAGTAAAGAAAATTTCTAGATTTGAATTGTGTTAAAAAACTTAAATATAGTATTTTTATTTTAATGAAATTTGGTGAAATAACAAAAAAGATATAACTTTTAAAATTTTTAATTATATCTTTTGTTAATTTGTCGATTTTAGAATTTTTCTTAATTTTTTATGATTTTCACTTCTCACTTGATATGGTGTATATTCATTATTATTTAAGGTATCTAATAAGTAAGAAATTGTTTTTATTTCAGTTGATAAATCGTACTTTCCCTCTTGGATTTTATGAACTATACTTTGTAAATAAATTCCTAAAGGGGTAGTTTCATCTAGTATTATTTTACTTGTATCTGTTGGAGTAACTGTATAATATTTATCTTTTGATTTTCTCATGATATCAAATATTTGATAAGCTTCCTCTTTAGGTAGTCTTGATAGTAGTTGACAAATTTCGTTATGATTTTGACAGAATTTTTCTTCATTAATTTTTTCTTCTTGATATATAAATGGAATATCTGCCTTTTTTAGTATTTTTTTAATATCAAAAGATAGTATATCTTTGATTAATATTTGTATTTTATTAGTAGAATTTGGTTCAATAAATTGATTGGTTGTTTTCTCTTTTTTCTTTAATATTTTTATAAAATCTTTTAAAAAAGGATATTTTTGCTCATTTGTTAAATTACTTTCTGCAATAATTTCTTCTACCTTTAAAAGCGAAAAACTAAAATTTAGGGTTGATACTTCATTATTAGGATAAATTGTATAAGAAAAATTCATTGTAGGATATAAATGATTAGTATCTATTCTTAATAAATATTCTTTATGATTTAGTAGATTGTTATCTAAAGATAGAAGTTTACTGTTATCTAAAATGTGAATACTTAAAGTAATGCTGCCATCTTTATTGTATTTAACTGAAAAAGCATAGTTTTCAATCTTTTCTATCATAAAAGTAAATGTATTTTCTGTTGAAGTAATTGTTTCTCGATTACTATCTTGATAGTACTGGATTAAGTTGGGAAGAATCGAATTTTCTAAACATAGCTGTTCTTTCCTTAATTTTTCAGATGTATCTTTGGTTGAATAAATATTTTTCTCTAGAAGTGATGTTAGTTCCATTACAGTTTTACTAATTTCTGACATAGAAACATATTTTTTATTTTTGCAGTATTTTTCAAAAGATAAAAGAATCGTTTTATATTTTTCTTGTTCATCTTCTGTTAAATGATTTTCTTTTAAAAGGAGTTTTATTATTTCTTTATAAAACATTGGATTTTGATATACTAATCCATGATTTAATAACTTCAATTTATAATTGTAAATCATTTCGTCTAAAAGATAAAAAACAATATGCGTATTTTCATCCCTTGCTTCTAAAAAAATTGGAATTTCAGTAATGAGTTGTTGAATAATGGAGTAATTTCTATCATCTTTAGATAAAATCTTTAGTATCTCATAATATGTTGTGGTATCATAGAAATTTGAATAAGTATCATTTAAGTTTTTTTCAAATAAAAGAATTATTTTTTTTAAAAAATTTCGTTTATATACTTCTTCTTTTGAAATCGTACGAAGATAATTTTTTATGACGTCAAGTCCTAACAAGCATAGTTCTTCTTTTTCTTCTTTTGACTGTTTTTGAATTTTTTCAAATAAGTCACTTATTTCCTTCGGAATTGAACTATCTAATGCAATATTATATTTTCTAATATAAACATCTTGTAGAATCTCTTGTAAAAATTTAGAAAATTCTTTTGCTAAAATAGATTGAGATGATAAAAGTTCTGTATAATCTGTTAATTCCTCTTTTTCTTTTTTTGGTGTGGCCTTTATTATTTTTTCTTTTTTTTCTTTTTTTATTAATTTTTCTATGTAAATGATAAATTTATTATTTTTTTGAATTTTTTCGTCAATATTTAAAATTTCTTTTTGCAATGATTCATATTTTTCTAATGTTAAATATTTAAAAAATTCTTTTTTATTCTTTTTTAAATTGGAAGATAATTTGTTTTCCTTAGCAATAATACGATAAATTTTCTTATATATTTTCTTTTTCTTAATATGAAGTAAAATATTGTAATTGTTGTAGGCATCATTCAATGTATTTAGATATTTTAACTTTTGGTTTGCATCTGAACTTTCTAGATAGTTTAAAAATATTATTAATTCTTCTTCAGATAAAAAATAATCTAATAACATTATATTTTTAACTAATTCGTTTTTTGTTTTGTCACTTTTTGTTGGTTCTTCTACAGTTTCTAATTTTTTTAGAAAAAGGTTTACTTTTTCTGTTATTTCTTCTTTGGACATCATTATTCCCCCTTCTTTTGTATTTTGATGTTACTATAGCATAAAATGTTTGTTTTGAGGATGATATTTACTAGAAAGTAAAGTTATTTTAAATGTTTTAGGAGATAAAATACTTATCTTTATTTTAGTTTTTTATTTATCTTTTTGATGAAGATGAGAAAAAATAAGATAGTTTTGGACGCTATCTTATTTTAATGTGTAATTCTCTTAATTGGGCTTCTGTTAATTCTGAAGGAGATCCCATTAAGTTATCAATGCCACTGGCACTAGTTGGGAAGGCTTGTACTTCTCTTAAGTTATCTACATCATTTAGGAGCATAATCATTCTGTCAATTCCAGGAGCCATTCCTCCATGAGGGGGAGCGCCATATTTGAAGGCATTGTATAAAGAAGAAAATCTTTCTTTAACAATATCTTTAGAGTATCCTACTTTTTCAAAGGCTAACTCTAAGCAATCTAAGTCGTGATTTCTTAAAGCTCCGCTAGACATTTCGTAGCCATTGCAAACAAAATCGTATTGGTATGCTAAGATATCATCTAGTTTTTCATTTTGTAAGGCTTCTATTCCACCTTTAGGCATACTAAATGGATTATGACAGAAATCATATTT
Source organism: uncultured Bacilli bacterium (assembly GCA_934140355.1). Classification (GTDB taxonomy): domain Bacteria; phylum Bacillota_I; class Bacilli_A; order RF39; family UBA660; genus RUG11198. The sequence goes on from CAKPBH010000036.1 coordinate 5,227, forward strand.
TTTTTCTTCATCATTATATTCAAACATTGGGAAATCATTGATGATACAGAATTCATAAGTATCTTCATCGATTAAGTTACATTTTTTTCCAAGGTAAGTTCTGATTAAACCTGCATATTTCGTGGCATTTTTTTCTTTTTTATTAGCAATGAAGAAAAGAACGCTATTGGTTTGAAGATTGGTTTTTTCAATTAGATTTTTTCTTTCTTCGTCAGTTAAGAATTTATCGATTGGGCCTTTTAAAGAACCATCTTCTGTTAAAGTTACGTAGCCAATCCCTGGCATACCGATTGATGAGGCATAATCGACGATTTCGTTAAACCAACTATTGGAATTTGTTCCTATTTCATCTACTTTAATTGCCCTGATTGTTGATTTTTGGAATGGTTTAAAAGTAGTATCTTTTAAATATTCTGTAATATCAATAATCTCTAGAGGATTTCTTAAGTCTGGTTTATCTGTTCCATACTTTAACATGGCTTCACGATAAGGGATTCTTTTAAAAGGTAGTGGAGATACTTTTTTGTTAGAAAAGTGGGTAAAGATATCATAAAATATTTTTTCTCCTACTTGATAAATATCTTCTTCTTCAACAAAAGACATTTCAAAATCTAATTGATAAAATTCTAGAGTTCTATCTGCTCTTGAATCTTCATCACGAAAACATGGGGCAATTTGATAATATTTATCTATGCCTCCGACCATTAATAGTTCTTTATAAATTTGAGGGGCTTGGGGTAAGGCATAAAATTTTCCTGGATATTTTCTGGATGGGATAACAAAGTCTCTAGCGCCTTCTGGGGAAGATGCTGTGATAATTGGAGTTTGTACTTCTAGAAATCCTAAGTCATCCATTTCATGACGAATGAATTTTAATAGTTCTGCTCTTCTTTGAATATTTTTTCTGACCTTTTTATTTCTTAAATCTAAATAACGATATTTAAGACGTAATTCTTCACTGATTTCATGAGAAGTTTTTACTTCGAAAGGAAGGACATTTAACGATTTTCCTAGAAGAGTGATCTTTGTTACTAATAATTCGATAGTTCCAGTTTCTAAGTTGGGATTATAATCTTCTTCAGCTCTTTTTCTTAATTTTCCTTCTACTGTTACGGTTGATTCTTTAGTGTAGCCATTAAACATTTTATCATCATTGCTGACTAATTGGATGGTTCCAGTTTCATCTCTTAAATCTAAGAAAATAATTCCTCCATGGTCTCTGATATTTTCAACCCATCCTGATAGAGTAAAGGTTTTATCAATATCAGCTTCCGTTAGCGTTCCACAGTAAGAAGTTCTATATTTATTTTTAATCATGGTTTTCACCTCTTTCTTAGTTTTTTCTTTTTATTAAAGATAAGTTACTTTGAAGTATTTTTTGGATATAAAATACTTATTTATCTAATTCTTGTTTTAATATTTTAGCACTTAAGGCTGGGTTTGCTTTACCACGTGTTTTTTTCATGACTTGACCTACGAAGTAATCAAATAGTTTAGGATTTTTTTTGTAGGATTCTAATTGAGTAGGATTTTCCTCAATGACTTCTTTTATAATCTTGGTTAGCTCTGTTTCATCTGTTATTTGGCTCATTCCTAGTTCAGATACTAACTTAACAGGATCTTTTTCTTCTTCTAATGATTTGGTTAATACTTCTTTGGCTTGTTTACCTGAAATTTTAGAATTTTCTACTAAATCGATTAATCCTTTTAACATTTTGGGGGTTAGAAATAATTCTTCGATTGTTTTTTCCATTTTATTTAAGTGACCTAAAATAATACTATTTATCCAGTTGGCAGCACTTTGTGGATTAGCGCCTAAAGATACGGTTTCTTCAAAATAGTCAGCTAATGGTTTTTCTTTGACAATGATTTTTGCATCTCTTGGAGAAACGCCTAATTCATTAATATATTTATCTCTTCTTTCTGTTGCTAAAGGTGGGATAGTGGCTTTAATTTCTTCTAACCATTTTTTATCTAATTTAAATTTTGGAATATTTGGTTCAACAAAATATTTATAATCAATGGCATCTACTTTGCTACGCATATAGATTGTTGTTCCAGATTCTTCGTCCCAACGTCTAGTTTGTTGTTCCATTTCATCGTATTTTCCGTCTTCTTTTAATTCAATTTGACGTTTAATTTCATAGTTGATTGCGTCTCTTACTCCACCAAAAGAATTGACATTTTTAATTTCTATTTTTGTTCCCCAGTTATCCATCTCTTTTTCATCTAAAGATGCGTCCATAATAGAAACATTAACATCACATCTAATTTGTCCTTTTTTAGAGTCCGCTTCTGAAATACCCGCATATTGATAAATGGAACGCATTGTCTCTAGGAAAGATACGGCTTCTTCTGCAGAATGGAAGTCTGGTTCTGTTACTAGTTCTAGAAGAGGAACACCTGCTCTATTATAGTTAATTGTAGTTGTATCTTCATGGTGTGTTGAGGAAGCGGCATCTTCTTCTAAGTGAATATTATTTACTCGAATGGTTTTCGTTTCTTCTCCTACTTCGTAAGTTAGTTCTCCATAGATTCCTACGGGAGCTGGTTTAGTTTCTTGCGTAATTTGAAATCCTTTGGGTAAATCTGGATAGTAGTAATTTTTTCTTTCAAAATAAATATATTCTGGTTGTTTACAATTTAAGATGATACTAGCCATTAGGGCTTTTCGAACAGCTTCTTTATTGACTACTGGTAGAGTTCCTGGGAAAGCCATATCAACAGGACGAATATTTGTATTAGGCGTATCGTCGTATGAATTTCTTGCTGAAGAAAATACTTTAGTATTAGTTTTACTGATTTCACAGTGCATTTCTAATCCAATTAATGCTTTATATTTATCCATTATTCTCCTCCTTTACTCGTTTGATTTTTATAGCCTAAGATATTTTCGATAGCATAAGCAATATTTAAAACATTTGCATCATCATAGCAAGCACCAGTTAAGTTTAAAGCTACTGGTAAGCCATCAATAAATCCATCAGGAATGGTAATCGATGGGAATCCTCCAAAGTTACCAACTTGTAAGTGTTCTTCTAATGGAGCAGTATCTTTATCTAAGATATCTATTGAACCATCTAAGTGTTTCGCTGGTCCACTTCCTACTGGTAAGATAACGGCATCATATTTTTCAAATAATTGATTCCAAGTATCTACTAGTAGTCTTCTTACTCTTTGGGCATTATGGAAATAACGATCTTTGTTTTCTTTTTGTAGAACATAAGAACCTATTACAAATCTTCTTTTAATTAATGGAGAAAAGTTTTTGGTACGATAATCTTTCATCATATCGATGTAATTTTCTCCTTCTCCTCTAGGGCCAAAGATAAATCCGGTTAAATTTGACATATTGGAAGTGGCTTCAGCGCAAGAGATAACAACATATACAGAGGCTAGAGCATTTAATAGCGTCTTATCTACAGATACTTCTTCTACTTCAATTCCTAATGATTTTACTTTTTCTAATGTGTTAGCAAAATTCTTTAGATGTTCTTTTAAGGTAGCAGAAGCATTAGGATAAGAAGAAATATCACATAATTCTTTGATGTAACATAACTTTTTATCCTTAACTTTACCTGTTAGAGAACTGGCTAAATTGATATTAGAAGAGTCCCAAGAAGTCATGTCGTACTTGTCTTTTCCTTTCATGGCATCCACTACAATGGCAGCATCTTTTACATTTCTAGTTAAGGCTCCACAGTGGTCTAGGGAACTTGCAAATGGGAAAAGTCCATAACGAGAAATCATTCCATAAGTTGGTTTATAACCAACAATTCCACAATAAGCGGCTGGTTTTCTAATAGAGTCTCCTGTATCAGATCCAGTTGCGTAAGGAAATACTCCGGCAGCAACGGCAGCAGCGGAACCCGCAGAAGAACCTGCACACATTCTTGTTGTATCCCAAGGATTTTTTACGATACCAGTGTGCCCTGTTGTTCCTGTTCCTCCCATACCAAATTCATCCATTACGGTTTTTCCGATAGCGACTGCTCCATGACGTTCTAGATTTTCAATAGCCGTTGCAGTAAAGAAAGGGACATAATCTTTTAAGGTATTAGAAGAACCTGTACTTAATATTCCTTTCGTACTGTAGTTATCTTTTATTCCATAAGGAATACCTGATAAGACATCTTCCGTTACTTTTTGCTCTTTGGCATCATCTAAGATAGTGACAAAAGCATTACATCTTTCTTGTAATTCATGTGATTTTTTTAATGATTCTTGAATTAATTTTTTACTGGTTACTTCGCCTTTTTTTAAGGCTTCATGTATTTCTTCAATTGATTTATTCATATATTCCATATTATCCCACCACCTTTGGTACTTGTACTTCTCTTTCGGTTCTGTCATCACAGTTTTGTAGTAACTCTTCAATAGGAATAGATTCTTCTACTTCGTCTTCCCTTAAGTCATAAATAAAATCATCTAGACAATGTGTCATTGGTTCTACTTTTTCAATATCTTTGATATCATTAATTTTGTTAATATTTTCATCGATAATGGCAAATTCATCTAAAACCATCTTTGTTTCTTCTTCGGTTAAGCCAATTAAAAGTTTTTCGGCATAGTCATTTACCATTTCTTTTGTAAATTTACTCATCTTTCTCTTCCTTTCTTAAAATACTTCATTTTTCTTTAGCATGAAAGTAAAATAAAACAGCAATTCATCGCTTTAACTTATGGTTTAAGTTAAAGGGACGAACTACTGTTTAGTCCGCGGTACCACCCTTATTATCATGGTCTGATCGCTTTATCTGAAAAATTCAGAAATAGGATAACGGGTAATTCCCGGCTTAAATTACTTTCATATTCACCTAAGCACTCCAAAGTGTTATTCATAGTATATTTTATGTTAGCTTTCACCTTACCTAACTCTCTTCTAATAAAAGGGATACTATTACTCCTCTTCTTCTTCGCGTTAACGATTAAAATTATAGTATAGATTATTTTTATTGTCAATCTTATGAGGAAGAAAAAAATTATTTTTTAAATACAAGATAACTTCCTAGAAAAAGAGAAATCAGAGATAAAAAGAAAAGATAAGTATTGTATTCAAATAAAAAGGTAGAAGTGATATTAGCGGATACGTGAATTAAGATTGGAGAGAGAATATTTTCTTTTTGTTGATAAACTTTTGTTAAGATAAATCCTAAAAATAAGGCATAAATAATTTTTAGAGGGGTTAGATGGATTAGGGCAAAAATGATAGTGGTAAGATAAAGAGATTTTTTCTTGCTATTAAAACTTTTTAACTTATTGTAAAAAATATGCCGAAATAATAATTCTTCATAGATTGGTCCAATTATTCCAGAAGCGATAATATCAAGAAATAGGGGAATGGTGGTTTTTGAATCTGTGGGAGGAGAGACGCAAAAGAGAATCATATTTAAAAAAACAGATAAGGAAATACCAAGTAAGAGGTAAGGAAAATACTTATTTTTTTTCTTAATGGAAATGGGATATTTTTTTAGGAAGTAAATAATATAAGCAAGATAAGTAATAATTAAGATATAGGTCAAGATATTTATTAATTTATCTATAGATGAATAGCCTAAAAGAAAATAAATTAAAATGGAAAAAAGGATTATCCCGTAACTTAAAAAATAGGTAAGGAGGATAGGAATAGATGATTTTAATATTTTTTGATAATTATTCATAATATATAGTCCTTTCTTTTTTATTCTAGTATAGCACAGAAAAAAGAAGAATTAAAAATCCTTGTTGAGGTAATTTTTTAATTCTTCTTTCAGTCCTTCATTCTTCATTGCATAATCAATATTGGCCTTTAAGTAACCTATTTTGGAACCTGTGTCATAATAAGTTGCATCTAAGAGACAGGCATAGAATTTTTCTTGTTCCATTAATTTCTTCATCGCATCTGTAAATTGATATTCCTCTCCTACTCCTAGGCTTAGGGACTCCAAAATGGGAAAAATTTTGGAACTGACAATATATCTTCCCAAACCGGCATAGTTAGAAGGAGATTTTTCAAGTGGAGGCTTTTCAATGATGGTTTTAATTTCCTTTGTCTGTTCATTTTTAAATTCTATCATCCCATATTTATTGGATAAATGTGATGGTACTTTTAAGGATCCTATGATATTAGACGCCGTTTTTTCATGAAGTTCTATTAACTGCTTTAAGGCTGGCTTAGAGGACGCCATTAAGTCGTCTCCATAAAGAACGGCAAAGTCATCATTTCCCACAAAAGTTGAGGCCAATTTAATTGCGTGTCCACTTCCTTTAGGCTCTCCTTGGCGGATAAAATAAATATTGACATTATCTGGCTTGGTTTTCAGAAGTGCCAGTTCTTTTTCCTTGTGATTTTGTTCTAGCCTTCGCTCTAATTCAAAACTTTGGTCAAAATAATCTTCAATTACTTTTTTATAAGGACTGGTAATTAAGAGAATATCTGTAATTCCTGAGGCAATACATTCCTCAATGATATAAGATAATGTTGGTTTATCTACAATTGGTAGCATTTCTTTGGGGATAGATTTTGTTATTGGTAGAAATCTTGTTCCTAATCCTGCTACAGGGATTACGGCTTTGGTTATTTTATTCATTATTTTCCTCCTTAAATGGTAATGTAAGTATTTGTTTTATAAATGGTATTATTTATTTTTAAGTAAATAGAATACTTGCCTTCTAGTCCATATTGATTAATTATCGTAGTATTACTTTTAATATCATAAATTCTTTTATCTAAAAATTTATCTAATATTAAATATACTTCGTCATCTTTTTTAAATTTTCCCGTTAGAAGGATAGTGTCTTTGGTTTTTTTTAAGGTTACGTTATACTTGTTGTACGTATTATCTATTTTTTTATAATTGACTAAGAGAATGTTTTTTTTGGAAAGAGGGGTTTTTATATTGTTTTGAAATATTATTCCATTAGTTAGTTTATAATTGGTATTATCTTGATAGTAATTCATTTTTAAGGAATGCGATATTATTTTATTTTCTATTGTATTTACTTTTTCTATTCTTGTTTTTATGTTTAAAACAGATTCTTTACTATCATTTCTTAAAGTCACAATATCATCTTTTATTGATTCAATACTGGTATATTTATCTTCTAAATTATAGTTTGCTATGATTTTACCAGTCTGCCAATCTAACTTTACTAAATCATCTTCTAAAAGATAGAGAATGTTATTTACTTCTTTTATATCTGTTACTTTTTTTTCTAAATTCATTTGTTTGTATATTTTTCCTAGTAAATCTATTTCTATTAAAGTATGGCGGTAATTATTATTTACTTCTAATAACAAATGGCCATTTTCTAAAAGATAAGGGGGAAGTTCTACATTATTTTGATAATACCATCTTATTTCTTTATTCTCATCAACTCCATATAGTTTATTATTCTTTTGTTCAATGGTTAGTTTATTGATAGAAGTATCTACTTCATTTATAGATGAAAATGATTCTATATTCTTAGTTTTTAAGTGATATGTTTTCTTTTCTTTAGAAGTTATTATTTCTATTTTATTTTCAGTATTGGGATATAGTCCATAAATAGGGATAATATGTTTAGTGTCTTCTGAATAAGTATTTTCTAGAGAATAATTTTCTTTAGAAAAAATTTTTACTGTTACCTTAGTAGAGTAATCGGTTTCAAAAAGAATGAGGGCGGTTAAGGGTGAAGTGGCGTAAGGATTTTCTATAATATTGGGATTATCTAGGGTATATCCATATGGTGAGAAATATTTTTCTTGTTTTTTTTGAAATTCTAATTGTTCCTCAATTTCGTCCACTTTTTCGGTTGCACTTACCATTTTGTATCCTATCATGGAAAAAGACATCATAACCATAAGAAATGATGAGATAATTAAAATTTTTTTCATTACTTCACTACTTTCTCTATAATGGTTGTAGATGTATTATAGCATGAATTTATTTTTTTGTATAGATATTCGTTTTTTTTACGCATATTGATAATAAGAATATTCGCAGATATTCACGAAGTCAATCTTCAAGATTGATTTTTTTCATTTCTTATATTATAATTTAGATGACTAAAGGAGGTAGGAAATGGATATTTTTTGCAAAATTGTTAATGGAGAAATTCCCCCGAGTTTGACAGTTTTAATTTAAAAATCCTCTCTAGGTATTATAAAACCTAGTTTTTCTTTGTTAACTTTGTT
>CAKPBH010000037.1 GCA_934140355.1 uncultured Bacilli bacterium
AATTTTTAGATAAAATGGTTAATATTACCGATTCTTTATATCAATATGATGCTTTTACACTGCTTCATGATTTGGGACTAGAGGATATTTTTCAAGAAAAAAGAAAAGATGTTAAATTACATAAAAGAAAAAAGGAAGAATAAGGTCACTTTCCATTAATACAATTAAATGGGAGTGATTTTTTTATGATAATTTTAGAAAGTGAAAATAAAAAGTTAACCGATGATGCGTTAAAATTGTTAATTCGAAAAAAGATTATCCAACTCATTTTGGAAGATAATGATGGAGAATAAAAAAAATTTGCGCGTAGGAATTTATTTAAGGCTATCAAATGAAGATAAAGATAAAAAGGAAGAAACTAGTGAATCAATTAAGAATCAAAGAAACATGCTTTATGATTATATTTGGAAAAATGATAATTTTGTTTTAACGGATGAGTACTGTGATGAGGATATTTCGGGGGCTGGGACTTATCGACCAGAATTTGAGCGGTTAATTCGCGATTGCGAGAAAAGAAAATTAGATATTGTATTATGTAAAAGTCAGTCGCGTTTTTCTAGAGATATGGAAATTATTGAGAAGTATATTCATAATAAATTTAGAGAATGGAATATTCGTTTTATTGGAATTAGTGATTATGCTGATACAGAAATTTTAGGAAATAAAAAAGCCAGACAAATTAATGGACTGGTTAATGAGTGGTACTTAGAGGATGTTTCTAATAATATTAGAAGTGCTTTTCAGGCAAAAATGAAACAAGGGGAATTTATCTCTCCTTTTGCTGCATTTGGATATAGAGTCTCTTCTCATAATAACAATCTTTTAGTTGTCGACTTTCCCGCTAGTAGGGTTGTTAAAAAGATTTTCAATCTTTACTTAAAAGGACTTGGTTTTGGAAAAATTGCTCAATATTTAAATGAGGAAAAAATACCCTCACCTTCTTTTTATAAATATCAATTGGGTTGCAAGTTAAATGTGGTTAGTCATCGTCCACGGGAAGAAATTGAATGGAGCGCTAATGCGGTTAAAACTATCTTAACGAATGAATTATATTTAGGGCATCTTATTCAAGGAAAAAGAACGACGGTTAGTTATAAAAACCATAAGATTATTAAAAAAGAGGAAAAATCTTGGATTCGGAGGGAAAATACTCATGAGGCGATTATCGATAGAAAAACCTTTCAAATGGTACAAAAAAGGATAAAAGAACGGCATCGAGGAAAGAAAAAAGATGGATGTATCCATTTGTTTTCAAAAAAGGTATATTGCTTAGCATGTGGAAGTTACATGAAAAGGAAGAATTCTTCAAAATATATTTATTTGGTTTGCGCTAACGATAAATGTTTAAATAAAAGAGGGATTCGCTATGACGAGATGGAAAGAATAGTTTTGGATAGAATTAGAAGAAGAATAGAAAAATATTGTGACAATGAAGTTTTAAAAAAAGAATGGCAAGAGAAAATGGAAGAGGATTTTAGGAAAAAGATAGAACTTTTAGAGAAAGAGAAAATGGAAGTATTCAAGGCAAAAAAGAGACAGGAAAATTATTTGAAAAATACTTATCAAGATAAGGTTGATGGAGTTATTGATGTGGATGAATTTAAGGAATTAAATGCAATCTATTCCAGTGAGGTTATGAATATTTCGAAGAGGCTTTATGTGATAGATGAGAAAATAAGAATGATAAAGATGTGTGATGAGGAAAAGTTATCTATTAATTTTTCGATTGATACTTATTTTTCTTTGCTTAACTTAAGGATGGTTCAAGAATTTATTGATAAAATTTGGATTCGTTTTATTTCAAAAGAAAAATGGGGAGTGCAAATTGAGATTGTGTGGAATAACTTATAAATTTGTCTATAGTGAACTCAAAGAGTTGCTTTAATCAGGACACTAGCGACAAATCCAGATATCTTATTATTAGATGAACCATTTTCAGCTTTAGATTTTGAAACAAGATTGCGCGTTTCTGATGATGTTTATCGTATTATAAAAAAAGAAAAGAAGACAACGGTAATTATTACTCATGATATTGAAGAAGCAATCGCCTTCTCTGATCATGTTATTGTTCTTTCCAAAAGACCAGCGAAGATAAAAAAGACTTATGATATTCATTTAACAAATACAGTTGGTCCTATTCAAAATAGGATGGCGAAGGAATTTCACCAATATTATCAAGACATATGGGAAGTATTTGATCATGAAGTCTAAGGGATATCAAGAATACTTAAAAAGAATTAAGATTTATCATTTATTGGTGATGTTGGTTCAAGTTTTTATCTTTGTTTTTCTTATTATTCTTTGGCAGAAACTGGTTGATTTTGGGGTAATTAATTCTTTTATTGCCTCTTCACCGAAGAAGGTTGTTTGGACCATTAAAGATTTATATTGTAATAATCATCTTATTCATCATATTTGGGTTACGGTTTATGAAACATTGATTAGTTTTAGTTTAGGAACTATTTTAGGAATATTGATTGCTATTTTTCTTTGGTATAGTCCTTTTGTTGCGAAAGTAATTGATCCTTATCTTACCATCTTTAATTCCCTACCTAAAGTATCACTTGGCCCCATCTTGATTATTTGGGTAGGCGCTAATACAAAATCTATTATTGTAATGGCTTTATTGATTTCTTTGATTATAACAATTATTACTGTTTATAATGGATTTGTGGCTACAGATAAAAATAAAATTAAGTTATTAAATTCTTTTGGCTCAAGTAAGGTACAAGTGTTAAAATATTTAATTATTCCTAGTAATTATCCAACTATTATATCTAGTTTGAAGATAAATATTAGTATGTCTTTAATTGGTGTCATTATGGGTGAACTCCTTGTTTCTAAAGAAGGTATTGGGTATTTAATTATGTATGGGTCACAGGTTTTTAATCTTAATTTAGTAATTACGGGAATTATTATTTTAATGATTCTTTCTTACTTGATGTATTTAATGATAAGTTATTTAGAAAAAATCTTAGTTAGGAATAAGAACTAACTAAGACTTTTCTTTTTCATTTTTTTGACATCATCAATTTGTTTTAAACCAAGATTGATAAAATAAATCATTACAACTCAAGCAGCAATTGTTAAACCAACTTGTAATAAATAATATGGTCTTATAATTGGATAGCCCAAATCCATTGAAGAATGATTGGGATTAAGAATTTTCCCATTTTAAAGAATTCAAATCAGTTAATTAGCCACTGGATTTACCTCTTTTCTTTTATAATACTTATCATAAAATAAACTAAGTGCATAATCAAATTCACTTTCTGTATCAAGTGAAACATAATAAACATCTTCATTTTCTTTTTTATCTTTTAGGACTTGAATATTATTTGGGTTAATTAATTCAACAAAAAAGTGATAAATATTTTGATCATGTTTTATGGAGTCTAACAAAAAATATGTTTTTCCTTCGATGTTTAAGGTTTTTATTTGAATTTCTTGCATATTATTTTTTAGCTCCTTTCTCAATCATTTCACGCGTATTCACTTTATTTAGGGCTGCTGCTGTTTTGGCACTAATTCTTCCTAAAAAAGTTGAATTTGGTATTTTTTGACTTTTAATACCTTTACCATAATCAAGGACTACAGCAATTTCATCAATAGAATATCCATATTTGGTGATTTCTTGACAAAGATTTATCAAAATATGTTTTTCGAAATTTTCTGTTTGAGTAGTTTTTGGATTGGAAAGTCCATCATTTAAGTAATTGCTATAAAAAGAATTATCGATATAGGGCATTATGTTATCTTTTAAAATCTTTGCACCTGTTAATTGGATAGTAGATACTTCACTTAATAACATTGTTTCCGTAATTGCCGTCGTTAGTGTTTTTTTGTCGATAAAATTTCTTCTAATGTTCTTTTTTGAAATAGAGATATTTCTTACTTGATTCATGTTGGTATTATTATAAAATTCTTGTAATTCTTCCCAGTCTAACTTTCTTTTTTCTTGATATTCTAAGGATGATTTTAAAATTTTTGAATCTATGTTACTTGTTTCTATCATTTTTTCTCCTTTACTCCTATAATAGAGGAACATGAAAAATTTTTCTTTCTTACAAAATCATTAATGTCTACGGATGTCATGCTAAGTAGTTTTCAGGAGTGACAATTACTCCTTCTTGTGCTAGTTCCTCTTTGAATTCTTCTTTAAATTCGACTAGTTCTTTTTTGATGACATCTGGATATACGGCTTTGGTGAATCTTATGGCATCATAAATATTTTTAAAACCGACCGTATTTCTATTTTCATATATTGCATTAGAGAAAGCTTGTCTTAATAAGACTAAGGCAATATCTGGATATCTGGAAGAGATTTCATATACTCTTTTGTATTCACTGGTCATGCTGACGATGAATTTCATGATATTTTCTTTTTGGAAATCGGTATAGGCTAACTTTACTCCTGTTTGATATTCTATTTTAGGTAGAGTTCTTAATAAGATTTGAACACATTGTTCTTCGGTTGGCTCACTGACATCTACTTTATCAAATCTTCTTGTAAAGGCTTTGTCTCTTAGAATGAAATGTTCATATTCATAAGTTGTTGTTGCCCCTATTATTTTTATGGTACCACGACTTAATCCTTCTTTAAACATATTCGCAAGGTCTAACCTTCCATCTCCAATTAGGGTGTGAATTTCATCGATAAAAAGAATGACACGATCCATATTTTTTAGTTCTTGCACTAATTTTAAAACTCTATTCTCATCTCCATCTTGTCCTAGTAGGGCTGTTGTATTTACCCGAAAAATTCGAAAACCAAGTAAAACATTAGGAACCATTCTTTGTTGAATTCGATAAGCAAGTCCTTCGACAATAGCGGTTTTTCCTATACCTGGTTTACCTACTAAAATGGCTGATTTTTCAGGAGTTAGTAAAACTAAAATTAAATTTTTAATTTCTTCATCACGGGCAATGGCTGGGTCTGTAATATATTTTGCACTAGTCATTTCATCCGCATATCTGGCTAAAATACTTTGATTGTCTTCTATCATAATGATCCTCCTACTTTAAAATAACGGCTAACATTCCCCACATAAAGGAAACGACGATAATGGCACCTAAAAAAATAGCGTCAACAAAGCCACCGTTAGTGCGTACTTTCTCGTCATAAAACATTTTGTATTCTTTGGTATCATCTTTTGGTAATTCGTTATTCTTTATTTCTACTGGTAAGTCACTTTCATTTATATATTTCATCTTCTAAGATTTCCTCCTTTAGTATTCTTTTTATCTTCTTATCTTTTACGTTATCTATTATAGCATAAATTATTTTACTTTTTTGATATAATTTTAATTTTTCTTCATAAAAGGATAGTTTTTCTTCGACACCTTGTAAAACTTTATGAATGGCATTTCTACTTGTGCCTAGGTTTTCACTTATTTCTCCTAGAGATAGATTTTGAAAGTAATAGTCTTCGAAGTATTTTTTTTGTTTATCATTTAATAATTCTCCATATAAATCATACAGAATGATTAAATAATCTCTTTTTTCCATAATCCCTCCTATAAGTCTTTGAAAAGGCCATAAATATATTTTTCGATATCAAATTTTTGTAGGTCATCTTTGCCTTCTCCAAGGCCTACATATTTTACAGGAATATTTACTGATTCTTTGATGGCTAAGACGATTCCTCCTTTTGCGGTTCCGTCTAATTTCGTTAAGACAACACCAGTGATGTTGGTAATTTCCTTAAAACTTTTGGCTTGACTGATTCCGTTTTGGCCAGTGGTAGCATCAATTACTAGTAGTGTTTCATGGGGAGCGGTAGGAATAATTTTTTGAATTACACGGTTGACTTTTTCTAATTCACGCATTAAGTTTTCTTTATTTTGTAAGCGGCCGGCTGTGTCGATTAAGACAACATCATAATTTTCATTTACGGCTTTTTCTAGGCCATCATACATTACGCTAGAAGGATCCTTGGAAGTATTTTTAATGACTTCAGTTCCTACTCTTTTGCCCCATTCTTCTAGTTGTTCAATGGCTCCTGCTCTAAAGGTGTCCCCTGCTACTAGCATTACTTTTTTGCCTTCATTTTTTAACTGGTGGGCTAATTTCCCAATAGTCGTTGTTTTGCCCACGCCATTTACGCCAACAAAAAGGATAACGGTTGGAGAATTTGTGGCATAATGAATTTTACTATCAATAATATTGTTACCAACATACATAATAAATAATTCATCAATGATAATATCTTTTAAGGTAGCTGTGTCCTCAATTTTTTCTGTCTTTACTCTTTTTCTTAGTAGGTCAACGAATTTCATCACAGTATCTACCCCAATGTCGGCCATGATTAAGATGTCTTCTAGTTCCTCGAAATAATTCTCATCAATGTTTTTGTACTTCTTGCTTAAGTTGGATAGTTTTGATACAAATTCTTTTCTTGTTTTTTCTAGTCCTTTATCGTATTTTTCTACAGACTCTGTTTTAGTTTTTGTAAATGTTTGTTTTAATTTATCGAATAGTCCCATTCTCATTCCTCATTTCTATATCTTTATTATATCATAAGTTATTTGGTTATAATACTTAAAAAGTAAAACACTATCTATTTATATTCCAATAAAGAAAAGAACTGATGCCTTGAATATCAGTTTACTTTTCTTCCTTTTTTTCTTCTTTCTTGGTTTCTTTTGTTTCTTTTTTTGCTTTTTCTTTCTTTTTCTTTCTATCAATTCCATAGCATTCTCTTACTTGGTTTTCAATTTCTTGTAAGACATCTTTATTTTTGGAAAGATAGATTTTTACATTTTCTTTTCCTTGACCAATTTTGTTTTCGTGGTAAGCATACCAAGCACCACTTTTTTCCACAATTCCAGCTTCAACAGCTAAATCTAACACTTCTCCTTCATGCGAGATACCTGTTCCGTACATAATGTCTACAACGGCTGTTTTAAAAGGAGGGGCGACTTTATTTTTGACTACTTTGATTTTTGTTGCGGCACCAACGATGTCATTTCCTTGTTTGATTTGTTCTCCTCTTCTTATATCAAGACGGACAGAAGAATAATACTTCAAGGCTTTTCCTCCTGGGGTTGTTTCTGGATTTCCAAACATGACGCCAACTTTTTCTCTTAATTGATTAATAAATATAACGATAGTGTTGGTTTTATTGATGGAACCAGATAATTTTCTTAAGGCTTGGCTCATTAGTCTAGCTTGCAATCCAACGTGTGAGTCTCCCATTTCTCCATCAATTTCTGCTTGTGGGACTAAAGCCGCAACCGAGTCAATGACAATAATATTTACGGCTTCACTTTTGACTAGAGCATCACATATTTCTAGGGCTTGCTCTCCAGTATCTGGTTGAGATAATAATAATTCATCAATGTCGACACCTAAGTTTTCGGCATAAACGGGGTCAACAGAATGTTCGGCGTCAATGAAGGCGGCTCTTCCTCCTTCTTTTTGAACTTCTGCTATAGCATGAAGAGCAAAGGTTGTCTTTCCAGATGATTCTGGTCCATAGATTTCTATAATTCTTCCCTTTGGATAACCTCCTACTCCTAGGGCAATATCTAAGGCAAGGGAACCACTTTTGCTTACCTCTACTTCGGCATTTTCTTGCTCGCCTAGTTTCATGATTGCTCCTTTACCGAATTGCTTTTCAATATCTGCCATCACTTGGGCCAACGCTTTATCTTTTTCTAATAATTTACTCATTTTTTTGTCTCCTTTACTCACTGTATGAGTCCATTATAGCCTAGGTATTTTTCTTTGTCAATACTTTTGCGTACGTTTGTTCGTGCTATTTTTTGGTAATTTCCTTATCTTGTATTACTATTCTCATTTCAGTGTTTTATGCAAAAGAAAAAGAAGTACTTAAAATACTTCAATAATACTAACCCATATAGATGACATAGCTATAATAGAGAATAAATAAAATTAAGAAAATTATGCCTTCTTTTTGGGTAATTTTTCTATCATTATAAGAGAAGATAAATAATAAAATTACGGATAATAGCATGACAATTAGGTCAATGGCATTAAAAGACACTTTGGAAATGCCACCTAATAGAGCAACAGGAATGCCGATTACAATTCCTAGATTAAAGATGTTACTTCCAACAACGTTTCCTATTGCAATATCATATTCCCCTTTTCTAGTTGCCGTTACTGAAGTGACTAGTTCAGGTAGAGAGGTACCTAGGGCAATAATGGTTAAGGCAATCATTTTTTCACTGATTCCTAATAATTTGGCTAAGGCGGATGCTGAATCAACGACTAAATTACTTCCTAAAACAATAGCGATTAAACCAACAATTGTGAAAAGAAATGATTTGGGTAGACTCATATATTCTTCTTTTTCTTCTGTATCTATCTTTTTTCTGGCCATACTAATTAGGTAATAAATAAAGATAAGGAAGAATAATAATAAAGTTATGCCATCTCCTCTTGTGAAATTATTTGGGGTATGATTGATTAAGTTATCTGACAATAGGGAAACAAAAAGGGTTGTAATCAGAATGGTTATAGGCAATTCTTTTTTTACAGTATTATTTTTAACATTAAGGGAGTGAAAAAGAGAACTTACCCCTAAAATAAGAAAAATATTTAGGATATTACTTCCAATGACATTTCCTAGGACGATATCCCCACTATTAGACAAGAGAGATTTGATACTAACCGCAAGTTCTGGGGCACTAGTACCAAAGGCAACAATTGTTAAGCCAATTAGCATTTTAGAGACTTTGAAATTTCCTGCAATTGAGGAAGATCCATCAACAAAGATATCGGCTCCCTTAATTAGGACAATGAAGCCTACAATTAATAAAATAATTTGAACGAACATTTTTTTCCTTCTTTCTTTTATTTATGGTATGTTTCATGATTTTGGATTTTAAAACTTCGATAGATTTGTTCTAAGAGAATTACTCGAAATAATTGATGAGGAAAAGTTAATTTTGAAAATGAAAGTTTAAAATTAGCCATTTGTTTCACT
This sequence comes from uncultured Bacilli bacterium, assembly GCA_934140355.1. Taxonomy (GTDB): domain Bacteria; phylum Bacillota_I; class Bacilli_A; order RF39; family UBA660; genus RUG11198. The sequence goes on from CAKPBH010000037.1 coordinate 8,955, forward strand.
TTATCAGTTAAGCCATCACTTCCACCAATAATGAAAGTGATGTTGGAATGATTTAGGAATGTTTTATCTAGGTGATTGGCTAGTTCGATAGAGTCTAGCATTACCCCATCAATATCTAGGATAACATTATAATCTTTAGGATTTATTTTTTTTAATAAAAGTTCTTCTTCCTTTTGTTTAGTGGAGTCAGGTAATTCTTCGATTACAACTTTGTGATATTTACTTAGGCGTTTCATGTATTCTTTGATGGCTTCTTGATAGAAGGTTTCTTTGATTTTGCCTACACATAGTATTTTTATCATACACATACCTCCTCGGTTTCTTCATCTTGCGTGGTTACAATAATTTTATCGACGACTTTATTTTCCTCTAAAAGACGCTGTTTTAGGGTGTTATAGGCTAAGTCTTTGGTGTTATTTTCGTGGGATAAGTGGGCTAAAAAGATGTATTTGGTATTTTCTCCAGTGAATTCTTTTAAGTATCTCGCGGAGTCATAGTTGGATAAGTGGCCTTTATCCCCTAGAATTCTTTGTCTTGTTTTAAAAGGATAAGTACTGTGATTTAACATTTCAATATCATGATTACTTTCCATAATATAGATGTCCTTATTACTTAAAAGAGGAAAATATTTTTGGTTGATATACCCAGTATCGGTAATATAAACAACGCTTTTTTTGCCTTCATCGATGATGTATCCAACGGAGTCTATCGCGTCATGGCTGGTTTTGATGACGTGAATAAGAAGAGATGCAATTCTAAATTCTCCATGATTTTCAATGATTTGGTAGTTATCTAGGTAATTTATTTCTTCTTGCATCTTTTCGGTTAGATAAACTTTGGTATGATATTTTTTTTGAAATACTTTTAGTCCTTTAACGTGATCAATATGGGGGTGAGTAATTAATATGGCATCGATTTCTTCCGCGTTGATGTTGAAAATACTTAATTTTTCTTTAACATATTTACAAGTATTTCCTAAATCGATTAGTAATTTTACTCCTCCTGCTTCAATATAGGTAGTGTTTCCTTTACTACCTGATGATAAGACTCTTACTCTCATTTGTATAGAGTGAATGGGTCGAATGGTGATCCACCGCGGTGTGGATAACCTCGCCATGCGGCAAAGTGCAGATGAGTACCACTATAAGGACTTGAAGATGATGGTACGGGATAAACTTCTCCTGAATTTCCCATGGTTGCGATTTTTTGGCCTCTACTCACAACTTGGCCTACTTTTACTAAAATTGTAGACAAGTGCATATACTGGGTATAATAGTTACCGGTATTATGATTGATTAGAATATAATTTCCTTGACGTCCGTTACAAGATAAGTTTCCAGCCACACAACCACCTTTCGTTTCAACAACCGTTCCATTATTAGCGGCATAAATGTTAGAGCCATATCCTGGTCCATAAATGTCTAAGGCTGCATGCATACTTCCCCAACGATAGCCAAAGTATGTCGTAATCGTGTATGGCGTATCGGTTGGCCACGCCCAATAAGATAAATCAGCAACGTGAGGAATCTCTTTTGAACCTCTGACAACAACTTTATCCACACTTGGTTTTAATTCAATCGTATTTAAGTTGACGGTATCCGATAATTGACCGTTGATATATTCATATTCCCTACTAACACGATATAGCCCGTTTTCGCCTTCTTGTTTCACATATTCGACGCCTTGTAATTCGGAGGAATCATATTGAACATTTACAGCATAAGCTTTTTCTTCATCACTGATGCCATTAATTTCTACAACGATACTAATTACAGGATTAATTAAGCCAACACTTACTTCTTGTCCTGTATAAAGAAGAGCGTTTTCACTTTTAAAATTAGAATTGGCAATTAAGAATTCTTGAACGTTTAATTTATTGGCATTGGCAACCGTTTCAACCGTATCTCCTTCTTGAACAAAATAAGTCGATTGTTTTTTTGTTGTGCCATAAAGTAAATATTTGGCAAGAGTACTTGCATCAGTGAAGATTTCTTTATCAATAGAGATATAAGAAGATTTATAGGTAATATCTTCATCGATAGAAATGTCTTTGATGACAGACCCTGTATCAACGATTTCTTTTTGGGTACTTTCCATATAGGCTTTATAATCATCTTCTGAGACAAAAGATTTGATTAACTGTGTTACTGCATCGTCAAAGATTTGTTTATTTAAAACGTAGATATACTTGGTTTTATAATCTTTTACCTCTTTATTTTTAATCGTTATGGCAACGCCTTTAATCGTAAATTGTTTCTTTTTAATAATTCTGTTATAGACTTTTTCGTTAGAATCAACTTTAGTATTGTACGTTGTTACACTTTTTATCATGACGCCATTGGGCATTTCTACTTTATTTACTTTATATTTTTTCTTAATTGCTTCTTCTTTTTTATTGATAAATTCTTCGAAATTGGTTTTACTTTTTACGGTTCCAATAATTTCTCCATCAATATAAATTTGATAAACTTCTCTTGGAACTTTGGTTTGATATTTCGTAAATCCTAGAAAGATAAGTAGAACGCTAATTAAAAGAATTACAATAATATAAGAAATTCGAAAATGGCTTTTAGGCAATTTTACCGCCTTCTTTCTTTATGGATAAAAAGGTTGATGTTTTTTTCTTAAATAACATATCGATTGTTGCGATTGGTCCATTTCTGTGTTTTAGGATAATTAATTGAATTGGTACTGGTAGGTTATCATCGGCTGGAGCTTCAACGTCAGGGGCATGGAGAGCGGCAACAATATCGGCATCTTGCTCGATAGAACCAGATTCTCTTAAGTCAGATAAAACGGGTTTTTTGTCTTCTCTTTTTTCCACACTTCTTGATAATTGGGATAAGGCAATGACTGGAACTTCTAGTTCTAGAGCCATTGTTTTTAGACTTCTAGAGATTTCGGATACTTCTTGTTGTCTACTTCCCGCATATTTTGATGAGGAGTCAATTAATTGTAAGTAATCGATGATGACTAATCCTAGGCCTTCTCCTTGGGTAGATAATCTTCGACATTTGGCTTTGATTTCACTGGCTGTTACGCCTCCTGCATCATGGAAGTAGATATTTGTATCTGCTAGTTGACTGATGGCTTCGTTGATACGACGCCAATCTTCGTTTTCTAATCTTCCTGTTTGTAATTTTTTATTATCTACTTGTCCTAAGGAACTAATCATTCTCATAATTAATTGTTCCGCGGGCATTTCTAGTGAAAAAACAGCAATATTTTTCTTGGTACTTTTTGCAGCAGCACAAGCGATATTTAGGGCAAAGGCCGTTTTACCAACGGCTGGACGGGCGGCAACGATAATTAATTGGGTTGGACTAAAACCATTGGTTAGGTTATCTAAGTCGATAAGTCCTGTCGTTAAGCCAGTTACTTTCCCTTTATTTTTGGCAAGGGCTTCGAGGTCGTTTTGGGCTTTTTCTAGGACATCTCTTATATTTCTAAATTCGGTTGTTTTTTTTAATTTAGAGATTCCTAAAATACTTTTCTCGGCATCTTCTACTACTTCGTTTAAGTTAATATCTGTTTTATTGGCGTTGGTAATAATTGCTGTTGCTGATTCGATTAGCCGACGAAGGGTAAATTTTTCTGCGACGGTATCAATGTAATACTCAACATTAGCACCAGTTGCAACACTTTCGATAACGCTGTTTAAGTATTCTACGCCTCCGATTTGCACGAGCCAATTGCGGTTGATGATTTCGGTTGTGACTGTTCCAATGTCAACGGGTTGCTTGTTTTGGTATAGATATTTGATGACGGAGAAGATTTTGGTATGGCTATCAAGGTAGAAAAATTCTTCTCGTACTTCTTCGCACACTTTTTGTAAGGCCCCATAGGACCAAAAGGCAGAACCGATTAGGGCTTTTTCTGCTTCAATATTATTGGGTAAACCGTTTGGTCCCATGTAATCACCTACTTCTCTTTTAATGCAACTCTTAATTTGGCTGCGACTTTTTTATGAAGTTGAACGGTAACTTCGTGTACTCCTAGGGTGTTTAGGTCGTTAGCTTCAATGTTCTTTTTGTTGATTTTGATTCCTTTTTTGGCTAGTTCTTCGGCAATTTGTTTACTACTAATACTTCCAAAGACTTTTCCTTTATTAGAAGATACACTGAATGTAAGGGTTAAATCTTCTAGTTGTTTTTTTAGTATTTCAGCATTCTTAATATTTTCTTCTTCTTCTTTTTCTTTTTTCTTAATGTCCTCGTTTAAAATATTTGAACTTGTTTTGGTATACTTTACGGCATAGCCATTTTTAATTAAATAATTTGTAGCATATCCATCACTTACTTCTTTAATGTCGTTTACTTTTCCTTGTTTTTTTAAATCTTTAATAAAAATAACTTTCATTTTTTACACCTTCTTCACTGAAGTTAATTATACTATAAATTG
>CAKPBH010000038.1 GCA_934140355.1 uncultured Bacilli bacterium
GGAATTTCTAGAAATCGTTATTGGGGTTGTCCACTTCCTGTTTGGGAATGTTCTTGTGGGAAGAGAAAGGTTATTGGTTCTCTAGATGAGTTGCAAGAAAATGTGGTTGAGGATGTTAATGTAAGGAAGATGGAGTTACATCGTCCTTATGTTGATCAAATTCATTTAAAATGTTCTTGTGGCAAAGAAATGACTCGGGTTACTGATGTTTTAGATGTTTGGTTCGATTCTGGTTCGATGCCTTATGCGCAATTTCATTATCCTTTTGAGAATCAAGAATTATTTAAAAGTCAATTTCCTGCTGATTTTATTGCGGAAGGACTTGACCAAACGAGAGGTTGGTTCTATGTTTTACTTGTTATTTCTACCATTATTTCGGGAGAAAGTTCCTTTAAGAATGTTGTTGTTAATGATATGATGTTGGATGAATTTGGTAAAAAGATGAGTAAGTCTGTTGGAAATATTGTTGATCCTATAGAAATGATGGAGAAGTATGGGGCAGATAATATTAGATGGTATATGTTATATACCTCTCCTGTTTGGACTCCTTTAAAGTTTTCTGAGGCTGGAGTAAGAGAGGTTCATAGTAAGTTCTTTAATCCATTTAAAAATACTTATACATTCTTTCAAACGTATGCAAATATTGATCAGATTAATATTGAAGATTGCAAGGTTAAATATGAGGATAGAGAAGAGATTGATAAGTGGCTTTTAAGTAAATATAATCATCTTATTCAAAGGGTAAGAGAATTTTATGAGGCATATGATTTAAATTTAGTCGTTAGAGAGATTACTAACTTTGTTTCTGAAGATTTATCTAATTGGTATATTAGAAGAAATCGAAATCGTTTTTGGGGAAGTGATATGAATATTAGTAAGAGGAGTGTTTATATGACTACTTATGAAGTAATGGAAGGTTTATGTCGTTTATGTGCTCCTATTATTCCTTATTTAACAGAAGAAATTTACACAAAATTAACAAAGAAAAAATCCGTTCATTTAGCCGATTTTCCTGTTTGCTCTAAAGAATTAATCAATGAAAAATTAGAATATAAAATGGATTTGGTTAGAGATTTAATTACGATGGGAAGAAATATAAGGGAAGAGTCTAAGATAAAAGTTAGACAACCAATTAAGAGTGTGATGTTATCTTCTTCTCTTAAGGAGGAACTTTCTGGACTTGAGTTACTAATTAAAGAAGAATTGAATGTTAAAGAAGTATTATATGTTGATGATGTTAACTTATATATGAATATTACTTATAAGCCTAATTTCAGAGTAGCGGGTAAGGTATTTGGTAAGGATATGAAAGCCTTTAGTGAGTATTTAACTACTATTACTAAAGAAGATTTAGAGAAGTTAGCGCATGGAAACTTAACTATTCAATTAAATGGAACTGAATATCAGGTAACTGAAGAATTAATTGAGAAAAGAATCGAATCTAAGGAAGGATTTAACGTCTGTGTAAATGGGCAATTGATTGTTATTCTTGATTTAGAATTAACGGATGATTTGATTAATGAAGGTCTTGCTAGAGAGACGATTTCTAAGATTCAGAATTTAAGAAAGAGTATGGATTTTGATATTGCAGATCGAATTTGTATTTATTATTCGTCTAGTGATTTATATAGTACGAAGATAAAAGATTATATAGAGTTTATCTGTGATGAGACGCTTGCTTTAAAGATGGAGAGAGTAAGTGACAATAGTACATTAGAAAAAATTAACGAGTTTGAAGTTGGACTAAGAGTAGAAAAAGTGCCAAGTAAAAAAAAAAAATCCCTAATAGCAATTAATGGTTCTTCCGAAAGTTTAAGTGTTTAGTAATTTAGAAATGGTCTTCTTTGAATTTCGGTGGTTCTAAAAAATCACATCTTAATTTAGGTGTGATTTTTGTTGCGTTTTATTCTTTTGAAACTCCTAAAGAATACCCAAACTAAATGATTTTTTATCAAACTTTAAACTACTATTAAATCACTTTATCACCAATTTTTTAACTAAGTCCAGCAAATTTCGAAGAATCTGAATTTTTTGGGTTACAGTTCAGTCAGATAAAATAAGGAATAAATGTTATTTCTGTAAAAAAATAGTTCAAAAAGTAGCCAAAAAATTGAAAGATAGTCAAAAAATTTATATTTTCAATTAATGGATATATTTCTAAAACATCAAATTTACTTTTTGCTAATAAAAGTTTATCTACAAAATTCATTTCCTTGACTGAACTGTAACTTTTTTAGATATGTTTTTATGGAAGTTTTCAAAATTGATAGAGCAACAAAAAATTTTAAATTATTAAATATTAATTTAAATTTTTTAAACGATTGCATAGAGAATTTTACAGAATAGTAAAAAAATGTTATACTATAGAACAAGAGAGGGAGAATTATGAAAATAAAATATCAATTATTACATCAAGATGGTAAGGCACGGTATGGTACATTATCAACTAATTATGGAACTTTTGAAACACCAATGTTTATGCCTGTAGGAACACAAGCAACAGTAAAAACATTAGATCCGTTGGAACTAAAAGCCATCTCATCAGCAGTGATTTTATCTAATACTTATCATTTATGGTTAAGACCAGGTGAGGAAATTGTAAAAAAAGCTGGCGGATTACATCAATTTATGAATTATGATGGCCCAATTTTAACTGATTCAGGTGGCTTTCAAGTGTTTTCTTTAGCAAATCCTAAAAACATTTCAGAGGAGGGGGTTATTTTTAAAAATCATCTTAATGGTGAAAAGCTCTTTTTGACTCCAGAAAAATCCATAGAAATTCAAAATAAATTAGACAGTGATATTGCGATGAGTTTTGATGAGTGTATTCCTTATCCTGCAACCTACGAGTATGCAAAAAAGAGTACAGAACGAACTTTGCGTTGGGCAGCTCGTGGAAAAGCAGTCCATAATAATCAAAATCAAAGTTTATTTGGAATTGTTCAAGGGGGAGAATATCAAGATCTTAGAGAATGGAGTGCCAAAGAAACAACAAAACTAAATTTTGATGGATATTCAATCGGAGGAACATCCGTTGGTGAAGATAAAAAAACAATGTATAAAATGATTGATGATGGTATTCGCTTTTTACCAGAGGATAAGCCAAGATATTTAATGGGAGTGGGGGATCCTATCGATATATTAGAAGGGGTTGAAAGAGGCATAGACATGTTTGATTGTGTTCTACCAACTAGATTAGCAAGACATGGGCATGCTTTTACCAAGTATGGTAAAATTAATATCAAAAATGCGAAGTACAAAGAAGATTTTACTCCTGTAGACAAAACTTGTGATTGCTATACTTGCCAAAATTATACAAAATCATATATTCGTCATCTAATTGTTGCCAATGAAACATTAGGACAGAGATTATTATCAATCCATAACATTCGTTTTTTGATTCGCTTAACTGAAGAAATAAGAAATGCTATCAAAAATAAAGAATTTCAAGAATATAAAAAAGAATTTATTACCAATTACCAGAAAAATTCAAATGATAAAAAGCTACAGAATAATAGTAGCAATCTTCAAAAAATAAAATGAAAATTTTAGTAAATTAATTAGAATATTTTTGTTATGGCTTAGCCAAGAAAAACTCCAATACTTCTTGGTAGTAAAACAATAAAGAAATTAAATATTAGAAGATATATCCTTTTAATTTCTTCTCCATTATCTATGAAAACTTAAAATTTTATTACCTAAAGATGTAGCATATTATTGGTTATAAGTTTCGGTAGATAGAATAAAAAATTAGGTATTTTTATATAAAAAAGTACTAAACTAGCATTAAAGTAGTAATTGTTTGAGTATAATTTTATATATTTTATATTATTTTAACTGCCAAAATATTTGTAATTTTCTTTATGATAAATTAGAGGTATTTTAAATTTCTTGACTAAATATAACGATTATTTTTTATATTATTGTGATAAAAATTGATATATATTATATTTTGTAGTATAATAAAATCAAAAATAAGGAGGTATCTATGAAAGCTTTTTTTGGAAATTTAAAGGATTTAATTGCAAGGCATAAACTATTATCAGCGATTGTATTTTTAGCAGTGATCGTAATAATTATAATGATATATGTATTTTTTAATTTATTTATTGGTGGAAGTAATAAATATGGATCTCGTTTAGACGGAATAGAAAGTCATCAAGTGAGTAAAGCGGAGCAAACGGATATAGAAAAATTTTTAAAAGAGAAAACCGAAGTAGCGGATGTCAGTGTTCGTATTCAAGGAAGAATTATTTATATAAATATAAAATATAATCGTGAAATCGGTGTAGATAAAGCGAAAGAAATTGCGGTAGAATCATTAACAAAAATCACTGATGACAACAAAAAATTTTATGATGTTGGTTATTTTTTAACACAAGTTGAAGGCGAAGATAAAAATGATACAGGATTTAAAATAACTGGAAATAAAAGCCGAGAAAACGAAACAATTAGTTGGATAAAAAGTTAGGTGACTAAAATGAATAAAAAAAGAAATACCATAATTACATTAATAATTATCCTTTTCATTTTACTAACTGGTGCTACAGCATATATTTTGAATTATAGTAAAGATGATAGTAGCCTAACTGTCTTAGAAAAAAAATGGATTACAGATAATATTAATAAAATGGTGGATATTTATGTTTATAATGACATTCCTTTATTTGGATATAATGGTGAAGGAATAGCATTTGACTTTTTGAATTACGCAACAAAGGAAGAAAAAATAAATTTTAATAAAATTTCTTATTATACAGCAAACAGTTCCAAAATAGGGGATATTTCTTTTTGTATCTTAAAAAATAACGAAAAGATAAAAGAAGAAGATATTGTTTTATATGAAGATTATTATGCGTTATTTTCTAGGAATCAAAAAGAAGAAATTACCTCATTAAAAAACTTACATCTAGGTTATTTGGAAAGTGATAAAGAAGTATTATCATCATATTTTGACTCGACAAATACATTAACAGGTTACTCTAATATCGAAGAAATGATAAAAGGATTAGAAGAAAATCAAGTTGATGATATTATCTTACCAATTAACCAATATATGGATGTAATTTTAAAAAATAAATTACAGATAACCTATCACTTAACAGATTTAAAAACAAATTATGTATTAAGAGTAAATGATGAAACAATCCATAATATCTTAAAAAAAATATACCTTGACTATTTAAAAAATCAATATAATGATGATTATAGCAAAAATTACTTAAAAATGTATTTTGATAATACCAATACTAAAGATGTTGAACGAAAAAATTATAATGCCAAAACTTATAAATATGGTTATGTTGTAAATATGCCCTACGAAAATAATGTTGGCAATGAATTTGTTGGGACCATTTCTAATTATTTAACAGAGTTTGATAGAATTGCCGGTACCGATATCGAGGTTGTTCGATATGATAGTATTGCTGATTTAAAAAGTGCATTGATTAGTGGAGAAGTTGATTTTGCCTTAGGTAATTTCTATTATGATAGTTTAAATATGGATAAATATCTAACAGGAGCTATCAAAAATTTAGATTATGTAGTTTTAAGTAAACAAGATTATGTAATGAACTCAATTAAAGGCTTACAAAATTATCACGTCTTGACAGTGAATGAAAGCAAGCTTTATCAGTTATGTAAAGAAAATTCTGTCGAAACTGATGTTTTTTCGAATACAGATGAATTATTGCGAAATGTTGATGATAATAGTATTATTTTGTTAGATAAACAGACCTATATTTATTATAAAGATTCTAAATTAAAAGAATATAAAATCAATTATGAATCCACTATTTTAGATGGATATAAATTTTTAATGAATAGCAAAAATGAAACTTTTAATAAATTATTTGATTATTATGTTAGTAATATTGATTATGCACAAATAAAATACTTATATGGAACTTCTATTACCATAGAAAAAGATTATACAAGCATTAAAATTTTTGCTTTTCTCCTTTTTATAGTCATTCTCTTAGGAATATCTTTATTTTTCATTAGTAGAAAAAATATACCAAATAAATTGATGAGTAAAGAAGATGTTTTAAAATATGTAGATACAATGACTTCTTTAAAAAATAGAAGCTATCTTAATCTAAATATTTATCAATGGGATGATAATGTTATTTTTCCACAAAGCGTTGTTGTACTTGATTTAAATCATTTAAAAAGTGTAAACGATAAATTAGGTAGAGAAGCTGGAGATGAAATCATCAAAAAAACCGCAAGTATTTTAATTAATAATCAATTAGAAAATACAGATATCATTCGTAGTGGTGGAGACGAATTCCTAATTTATATGGTAGGATATGATGAAAAAGCAGTATCTGATTATGTGAAAAAATTAGCAAAATTAATGAAAAATATTCCCAATTCTTTAGGAGTAGAACTTGGTTTTAGTATGATTTTAGATGAAGTAAAGACCGTCGATGATGCAATTAATGAAGCAATATCTATGATGATGAAAAATAAAGAAAAGAGAAAATAGGAGGAAGATTCAAAAAATGAAGAACTTTAAGTATTATGCGAAAAAGGCCTTCTGTCTTTTTAACCGAATGGAAATGAGAGTACTTCCTGGAAATGTTGCCTTTTTCTTTGTTTTAGCAATATTTCCAATTATCACTATTCTAGTCGCAATTTCTTCCTATTTTTCTATTTCTTTGGATATTATTATTGATTTTATCAATAATCTTTTACCACAAGAGGCCAGTAAAGTTATTGTTGAAGCAATTTCGGGAAAAGGATTTGATAGTAGTGTAGGAGCATTTAGCGTTATCGCTTTGTTTGCTGCTTCCAATGGAACTTATGCAATTATTAATGCCGCTAATACTTTATATCAAGTTGAAGACAGTGATAATTTAAAAAATAGAGTTAAATCTATTTTGCTATTATTTATTTTATTACTATTAATTATTTTTTTACTTCTCGTTCCTATGTTTGGAGAAAAAATTTTATCCTTTTTGGGGAATAGCTCTTTTGTTTTGGAAATTAAAACAATGTATAAATTATTAAAATGGCCAACCACTTTTTTTCTGATTTATGCGAATTTAAAATTATTATATACTATAGCACCTGATAAAAAAATCCCTAGTAAAAGCACAACATACGGATCAATATTTACCACCGTTATTTGGACGCTATCAACAGCAATATTTAGTTATTATTTAAAATATTTTGCCAATTATAATGTAATTTACGGAAACTTATCTAGTATTATTATTTTAATGATGTGGATATATATAATTAGTTATGTTTTTGTTATGGGAATTGCCATAAATGCAACAAATTTAACAGAAAAGTAAAAAAGTATGTTATAATATAACTGTAGTAAAAAAAGTAGTTTAGAAAAACTACTTATATGCCCATATAGCTCAGCTGAATAGAGTGTTTCCCTCCGAAGGAAAAGGTCATGAGTTTGAATCTCATTATGGGCACCAGATTGATAGGAAACTCGGACATTTTCGAGTTTAAGTAATAGATTACTAACTAGAAATAGTTAGTCAGAGTGTTGACAAACCCTATAGATTTTTTTCTAGAGGGTTTTTTATGATATTTTTTAATATTTTTATAAAATCATGTATATTTGATGATAATGTAAGTGATTTCTTTCCTACATTATCATTTTTTATTGCTATATTTTTCATGTTTTGGGCAGCACAAATAAGCCATGTATAATGTTGATTTTTCTTAACCCCTTTATACATAGCGTATCTATATCCATGATTTTGTTTTGAATCTGCAAAACTTCTTTCTACATGTTCTTTTCTGGGAGTGTAAATAATTCTGTGTAAATGGTAATCTATCCATGATATTTGGAACCACTATAGGTTCCTTTTTGTTATACCTATAATAACATACTACTTCTAAATTTCAAAGAACTATTTCTTGTTTTGTTAATTATTAAATATTGCATCCGAAGATTGTTGTCAAGGTCTCGCGTGAGTGAGTTCATTTTAACCTTGATAACAATTAAAGGATGTAATATAATGTTAAACAAAACTGAAATTATTTTATATTCTGCCATCAAACATTATTGATAATTCACTAAGTATTGGACCCCAATTTCTATATGGTTGAGTCCATTTGTTTTGAATATTCTTTGTTGCTAGATATACACTCCCGATGATTTTGAATTATAATATGTAAATCATTTATGATAGTAGATAAAAATATGTTATAATATTTATAATATAAGATAAACATTGGAGGTTCAATATGTATATAGAAAAATATATAAACGATTTTAGTGATGATATGTATAAATATTATTTATCAGATTTACAAAAATTAAAGCAATTAGCGGATGCATATGCATCTCAATATAATAATCCTACTTATGATTGCACAATTGCATTTAAAGAATCATTAGATCATTATATTTGTCGTGAGTTTTCTAAAAATCCAAATATTATAAATACGACTGAATTTAAAAATTATCTCCAGTACATTAATTATATTTTTGCTAAGAGAGTTGGAAAAAATAATAGTCAGTTAGAATATAATACAAATGTTGCCTTGCAGAATAATGAATTAAAGAATACTATTTTATCTTTTTATGACCAAGATACTAGAAAAAAATTAGAAATAATAATTGATAAAAATTCACTTGCTATTGATGAAATAATAAATAAATTAGATAATAATTTAGGTTTAAATCAGAATGAAGCAGATATATTTTCAGATTACTTATATACACGAAGAAATTTAGAAGATAGGAATTATATTAAATTTATCGATTATATTTTGAATAATAAAGATAATTTAAAAACTAGTCCACAAATAATTGCTGCATATATTGCATATTTACCTAAAATATATGGAAATGGATGTGAATATAGCAGAGCAATCTTATCAAATGGAATTGCAAAATCTAATGATATAAATACTATTTTACCTAATGAAATTGATATGTATAGAGGGCAAAAGAAACTTAGAAATTATGGTTTTTATTCATATGGAGATCAATATATATCAATGGGTTGGGATTTACTAAAAGATTTAAATTTGTATGGTAATAAATCATTGGATATTTCTAGAACTATGGCAGGAAATGGAAAATATGATACATTAGAAGAAAAAGAAGAAGCAAAAGAGTATAATGATTTATATTGGATATCTATGACAACTTTTCATGAAATGACGCATCAACTTCAAAATAATTCTATGAAGTCAAGAGAATTTAATAGTAGTGGTTTAGCACAATTAATAAAAATAACTAAAAAAAATGATATGGATAATACTTTAAACCATGATAGTATTGAATCAGAGATTGAAGCAGATGAAGTTGCTTGGGATAAAATGTATTCATTTATTTATAAATATAAATTAAATAGTAAAAATCCAATTGTAGATAAAAGGGATGTTAAAGAGCAACTAAATAAATGCATACAAAATAAAGAGTCAGTATTTGCTAGACGTGCAATTCAAACAAAATTTAATTCTAATGAAAGATTTTTTGCTACTGATATTAAAGAGATAAAATACAATATTGATACAAATGAAGATTATAAAAGTTATTTTAAAAAAATAATAGAATATTATCCAATGATGAGTAAAATATTTGATGAAAGTGGAAATGTTAAAACTACAATTATGTTTGATAATAATTTGACAAGCAAAAATAATACTGGTAATGATGAAAATATTATGTCATGCGAATTATCTGGTTATATTTTAAATGAAGAGTATAGTGTATTAAAATCACACTTGATAAATGACACTTTAAGTAAAAATCAAATAACAAATTTAATGATGAATATATACAATACTTATCATTTGGAAAAAAAATTTATTAATTCATTATCAAAACTTGATTTTTCGCAATTAAAAGAAACAAAAACAAATTTTAATTATAATAATCAAGAAACATTACAAAAGAAATATTTAGAAAAATTTAAGAATGTTGCTAGTTTAGTTTATAAGGAAAGAGAACTTGTAACAATAATTAATAAAAAATATCCAGAATATAAAATTGAAGAGTTTTCTAATCCTAAATATGCTTATTGGAACTATCAAGATATGTTTAATCATTTATTTAAAGCTTTTAATGGAAATGTTGAATATGATATGATATCAGATATTTTAACAAAGTATGAAAGTTCTGGTGACCCAATTTTGAGTGGACTAGCAAATGAGACTAAAATAAATATTGGATTTACAAATGATAATACTTTAACTGGTAAAAAAAGATAAATGTATTTAAAAATAATTTAATTATTTTATATTTTATGGTATTATAAATATAGTTAGTAAGTTTATTACTTACTATCATCTTTTAGCCTAGGAGTTGTTAGACCTGCTCCTTGCTGGCACCATTAATTGAGTTTAAAAGAACAAAATGGAATAAATTTAAATTAACCATAAATAAAGTTCTTTTTGTATTTAAAATTAAAAATAGATTGAGTCAATAAAAATGACAAATAGAGCATAAATGTTTTAGTAATTAAATATCAAGTGTGTTGAAATATAATGATAAAAACAATAAATGCTCTTACTAGGAGAAACTAGAGATGAAAATAGACTTATTACAAACTCAAAGTGAAGGAAAAAATGAATTTGAAATAAAATATAATGATATCTTACAATATAAAGCAAAATTGCCTTTTGTTTCAGTTAAAGAACCATTAAACTTAGAAAAACTTAAATCCATTAAAATATTTGATAAAAGTGGAAATGAAATATATAAGTCAGATTATAGATATATTGAAAATCTTAAAGAGGAATTTATCCCAATGAAATTTTTAATAACTGGAAGTCAAAAATTTAATCAATTGTTATTTGTTTCTGACAAACAAACAATTAAAATTTACTATGAAGAAAAAGAAATATGGAGTAATAGATATGTTATCGAAATGAATGATAAAAAATATTTTTGCTATTCAATAGAAGATGGTTATATTAGGCATTTTCCCATATATGATGGGGAAGTACAAATTGGAGAAGCACTAAAATCCAATGTTGTTATCGATGGTAGGGACGAGTATTGTTGTTATTTAAAAGATAATTATGAAAGTTTAAGTGATGGAATTGTAGCAATGCTATTATATTTGGACCGAAATGGATATAGTTCATCATATTTAGTTAATAAGTCTTATAATTTATCAAAAAGTTATTCATATAATAAAACAAATAAATTTTATGATAAATTATGGGTAAAAAATAATTTTGGTAATGAATTTTATGAGAAAGTAGATGCAAATGTTAACCTGGTTAAAGAAAAATTCAGACATCCATTCAAAAGCCTCAAAGAACAATGGGGTTCTATGTCAGATAAAGAAAAGAAGTTACTCCAAATTATCGTAGTAGCACCATGGGCAATAATTTTTATAGTTTTATTAATCACTTTAATAAATTTATTAGTTTCCATTTAATATTAAGGCTCTTTAAAATTCAGTGTACCTAGTAAAAAATGTTATAAATTTATTTAATATCAGTTTAAAGTTTGATAAAAAATAGTTTAGTTTTGGTATTCTTTAGGGAGTTAAAAAGAATAAAATACAATAAAAGTCACACCTAAAATGATATGAACCTCGTTTCTCTTATGTCCAAGAAACGGGGTTCATATCAAAATTTAGATGTGAGTTTTTTTCAGACTCGCTTGAAGTAAGAAGAATCTTTTTTATCTAGCCGTATTTTATCCAGTCTGATATTTAAGATTTGTAATATACAATATGTTAAGAAGTAAAAATTCAATTATCTTACAACAATAAAAAAATTACTACTCACAATAAAATAGTGACTACAAATAGATTTTAATGAATGATCTTTTTCTTTACTAAAGTAGGAATTGTTTGTAACATGTATAAACACTGATCATTGAACAGATAATAATTTGATAATTCATCCAAAGAAGTTATTTTGTCAGAAGATTCCTTTTGGTTTTCAACTAATAGTAATCTTTTAATCAGTTCATCTTTAGAACAATTAAGTTGAATTTTATCTTGAGCAATTAAATTTGTAATATTGAGTTCTAGATTTTTTTTAAAATTTATATTATTGAATATTTCTTGCATTTTTAATAAATGTTCACTTGTATAAGCGTATTTCTTTTGAATACATCTATCAAGTAAAATGGATAAAAACTCAATTTCTTCAGCATCCAATAATTCATTTTCAATCATATATGAAGTAATTTCTAATCTTTTATTAGTCATATCATATCTGTTATAAAAAGTATTTTCTTCATTTCCTATTCCAACAAATGCTCCAGCCCATAATGCAAATATTGTAGAGCCTTTACCATAAGGATGAACGGTTAAATCAACTTTATAATGATGTAAAATATAGTCCATCAAGTCCAAAGCAAGATTTTGCGGGTTCATGGATAGATTACCCACTATTGATTCATTTCTTGTGTATGTATCATGATAAAGTGTTTCAGGATAAGATTTAATGTGATTAATATCCAAATCTTTATTCAACATTGAACTCTCAGAAGCTAAAATTAAAAGTTTTAAAGATTTTAATGCATCAATATTAGTTTGTTTAGATAAATATATCCCAAGTTCATTTAAGTCTTTTAAGTTTTTAGTAGTATCATTTAGGATAGCAATTCCTGACTTTACATATAAATTCATAAATATTCACCTCCTCGTGATTGATATTATAACATATTTTAGTAAAAAATTAATTGAATTGAATAACTTTTAGAAAATTGCATCATGTTCGTACCAAATACTAATATTTAGTTTACATTAAAGTATTACATCATGTATTAAAATTACTTTGAACTTCATTTAAATAACTCTCTTTTCATCTTTTAAATGTTACTTTTTAATACGATGGACCTAATGGTGATTAGCAAAGAAATATAATAATAAAAAGATAGTTTATAGTAATGATCTTAGAAAGTAAAAATTGAAAATTTATGATATAATCCTGAGTTTGACAGTTTTTGAAGGTTAAAAACTCCCTATCCCTTATTTTATAAGGGTTTAGAGAG
>CAKPBH010000039.1 GCA_934140355.1 uncultured Bacilli bacterium
AGAAAAATGAGATTAATCATCGATGAATCCCATTTTTTTGAATGTTGTAATTACTTTTTCTGAAGATAAATCTCCTTCGATTCGGTTTAAAACACTAATTTCTTTTCCTTTTTCAAAGAATAAAGTCATTGGAGTAGCTCCATCAAGATTAAATTTCTCTAAAAATTCTTTTTGAGTATCTTCAGTTTCTTCATCATAATCAATATAGTAAACATCAATACCATATTCCTTGACAATCGCTTCAATTTTAGGTTTATAAGTCGCACAATGAGAACAAGTGCTTTTACTAACAACTAAGATAAACTTATCCTTATTATCTATCTTTTTTATCACACCTTTATAATCGAGTTGAATAAAATTCCCTGGTTTAGGTGTATTAGCATAGTTTACTAATAATATAACAATAATTGCAACAAATATAATTAGTGCAATATAAACAATTTTATTCTTCATCCTTCACCTCTATTCCACAAGATATATCATATCATTTTTTAACTTTTATTACAATAAATATCCAAAAATTAATGCTTTCAATTTTTAATAATATCGGTTATAATAAAAATATAAGGGAAGTGGTAACATGGAAATTAAAGAATTAAAACAAGCTTATTTAGATTTAAAAAATGACTTAGATTCAATTAGGAGGTCTCTTTGACTACGACAGTAAAAGACAAGAATTAGAAGAATGCCAAGAAAAACAAAAGGAAAGTTCTTTTTGGCAAGATAAAGATAATGCCAATAAAATTATTCAGAAAATTAATGAATTAAATACAATAGTGATTCCTATTCAACACTTAACTAAGAAAATAGAAGATAACCTTGCAACATTAGAGGAACTATCAAAAGATACAGAAGATTTAAGTATTTTAATTGAAGAAGAATTAACAGAGGATACAAAACAACTAGAAGATTTAAAATTGCAAACCTATCTTTCGGGAGAGTATGATAAAAATAATTGTATTTTAGAGATTCACTCGGGAGCAGGAGGAACTGAGGCTTGTGATTGGGCAAATATGCTCCTTCGTATGTATCAAAGATATCTTTCAAAAAATCATTATAAAGTAGAAGAATTGGATAGGCAATTAGGAGAAGAAGTAGGAATTAAGAGCGTTTGTTTAAAAGTAAGTGGTAAAAATGCTTATGGTTATTTAAAGCATGAAAAGGGAATTCACCGATTAGTTAGAATTAGTCCCTTTGATTCAGGGAAAAGAAGACATACCTCCTTTGCAGCGGTAGAAGTTACACCAGAGATTGATAAATCAGTCGAAGTGGATATTCAAGATAAAGATTTAAAAATTGATATTTATAGAAGTAGCGGACCAGGAGGTCAAGGGGTTAATACAACGGATAGTGCAGTTCGGGTAACTCATTTGCCAACGGGAATTGTTGTGACTTGCCAAAATGAGCGGAGTCAAATTCAAAATAAAGAGCATTGCTTAGAAATTTTGAGAAGTAAATTATTAAAACTAGAATTAGACAAAAAGAATGAAACCATTAATAATATGAAACAGGGACAAAAAACAATTGCTTTTGGCTCTGGAAAAAGAAGCTATGTGATGTGTCCTTATACATTAGTAAAAGATAATGAAAGTGGCTACGAAACAAGCAATGTAGATAAAGTATTAGATGGGCAGTTGGATGAATTGATAAAATTTGGTTTAAAGGTGTGATAAGATGTTTTTTAAAAGTAGAAGAAGAAAAAAGATTAACGACATTTTAGAAAATGTTGAAAAAAAAGATTTGTTTAAACGTTATTTTTTACTTGCTTTAGGTTGTTTTATTGTTGCATTCGCGTTTAATGTCTTTTTTAAACAATATGGAATTGTTTGTTTTGGGGTATCTGGTTTGTCTATTGTTGTGGAACATTTCGGAATTCCTAGTTTTTTATTTATTTTAATTTTTAATATTATTTTACTGATCATTAGTTATTATACATTAGGGTTTAAAAAGACTAGAAATGCAATTGTTGGTTCTTTAATTTTTCCCATCTTTGTTGCTTTAACAGAACCTCTTGTTCCTTATATTCATTTTCAAGACGTTGAGTTATTAGTGGTTGCGATTTTTGGTGGCGTTTTATCGGGACTTGGTTATGGGTTAATTTATAAGACAAATTTTAATACAGGAGGAACGGATATTATTTGTGAGATTGTTGCTAAATATACGAAAATTAGTATGGGAAAAGCCATGTGGGTATCTGATGGATTAGTGGTATTATCTGGTCTTTTTGTTTCTTCTTGGGAAGTGGTTTTATATGGATTTTTGGTTTTATATATCATTAGTTTTATGACCGATAGAGTAGTACTTGGTATTTCTCAGAGTAAAGCTTTTTATATTGTAACGAGAAATGAAGAAGAGGTTAGAAACTTTTTATTATCCATAACGGATGGCGGTGTAACTTTAGTGAATGCAAGAGGGGGATATTCCAATGAAAAAGAGACACTTCTTTTAGGGGTTGTCCCAACAAGACAGTATTTTATTGTAAAAGAAGGACTAAGAGAAATTGATCCTAGCATTTTCTTTTTAGCCTGTGATGCTTACGAAGTTAGTTCGAGGAAGAATAAATAATGGAAAAAAGAGATACAAGAATTGAAGAAATTGTTAATACCCTAAATGCTAGGAATCGTAGCGAAAGAATTGCTATCTTTATTTGGGGAGTGTTAGTATATGCTATTTCTTTTAGTATTTTCTTTTCTCCTAAAAATATTGTAACCGGAGGCACGGCTGGTCTATCATTAATTGTGGATAAATTTTTAAAAATTGATACAAGTGTTTTTGTCTTTTTTGTCTCATTTACGCTTTTAGTGATTGGTTATTTTCTTTTAGGAAAAAAGAATACCATTAAAACTATCTTTGGTGTTATTCTTCTCCCTATTTTTTTAGAGTTTAGTAGTATTTTTCAAGTCTTATTCCATTTAGAGGCTTCATCATTATTTTTAACGATCTTTTTTGGAGGAATTATGATGGGACTTGGTAATGGAATGATTATTAGAAGTGGCTTTTCTGTAGGAGGATTTCAAACCATTTATCAAATTCTCTATAAGTATTTTGGCATTTCTATTGGTAAATCAACTTTGTGGGTAAATGGCGTTTTAATTTTTATCAGTGGTATGATTTTTGGCGTTTCTAATGCTTTGTATGCCATTATTGGTCTTTATATCTCTTCGATAGTAACAGATAGAGTAATGTTAGAGTCATCCATTACCAAAACTTTCTTTATTATTACCGATAAAGAGAAAGAAATTAGTCAATATATTGTCGAGAATTTAGGATATGGAGTAACAGTAATGAATGCAGAAGGCGGTTATAGTGGAAAAAATAAAAAAATACTGATGTGTGCTATTCCTACAAGACATTATTATGAGCTAAAGGAGAGTATCCAAGAATTAGATGAAGAAGTATTCTTTCTAATTACGGATACTTATGAAATTTACGGTGGAGTGTAAAGAGAAAAATTATCACTCAAAATACTGTAAAATCTAGAAAATAGTATGATATAATAGGAAGAAGAAAAAGGTGATAAAATGGAATTAATTAGAGTAGATAATGTACAAAAAACCTATAAAAATGGTGTTGTAGCATTATATGATTTTAATTTAAGTATTCAAAAAGGGGAATTTGTCTTTGTAATCGGTGCCTCTGGCTCAGGAAAATCTACTTTAATCAAAATGTTATATCGTGAGGAACGTCCAGATAAAGGTTCAATCTTTATTGGAGGCATTAATGTCGCTAAATTAAAAAATAGAAAAGTGTATATTTTAAGAAGAAAACTAGGGGTTGTATTCCAAGATTTTAAATTACTTCCAAAGTTAACTGTTTTTGAAAATGTGGCTTTTGCTATGGAAGTATTTGGTTATGAAAAAAGCGAAATTCAAAAAAGAGTATTAGAAGTATTAGATTTAGTAGGCCTTAAAAATAAGGTAAGACAATACCCTGACCAATTATCAGGTGGAGAGCAACAAAGAGTAGTTATTGCAAGAGCAATTGTTAATCGCCCAAAATTATTAATCTGTGATGAACCAACGGGAAATTTAGACCCGGATACATCGATGGAAATTATGAGAGTACTAGAAAATATCAATAACTTAGGAACAACAATTATCATGGCAACACATGATAGGGAAATCGTAAATAAAATGAAAAAAAGAGTAATTTTAATTGAAGATGGAAGATTAAAGAAAGATTATGAGAAAGGAACGTATTATAATGAGAGGTATTAGAACAATTCAAAGGTACATTAGAGATGCCTTTAAAAGTGTAATTAGAAATTTTTCTCTATCCTTAGCTTCTATTTCCTGTATAGCAATTACTCTAATTGTAGTCGCATTTTCTCTTGTAATCTCTTACAATGTAGAAAATTTTACCGAATCGATCCGAAAAGATGTAACGATGGTCATATTCTTAGACAAAACAGCTGATAAATCAGATTATGCTAGAATAGAAAAAGCAATTCGTTCTACTGGAAACGTAGAAAAATTAACTTTTAAATCCAAACAAAAATCAGCCGAAGAAACGGCTAAAGGAAATGAAGTGTTTGAGGCAATTATCAGTGGTTGGACAGACGACACAAACCCTTTGTTAGATAGTTTTGAATTAAAAGTAAAAGATGTTGAACAAATTAAAGAAACAGCCAAGGCAATTAAAAGTGTTGATAAAGTAAATACAGTAAGTTATGGGGAAGATATGGTTGATCAGTTAATTACTATCTTTGATGTTGTAAAAAAAGTATCTATTGGAGCAGTTATTGCTTTAATTGTTGTAACAGCCTTTCTAATCGCTAATACGATTAAGTTAGCGATTTATGCTAGAAAAAGAGAAATTGAAATTATGCGTCTAGTTGGAGCCTCTAATATTTCTATCAAGATTCCTTTTGTTATTGAAGGTTTATTTTTAGGACTTCTAGGCTCCATTATTCCAATCATTATCACTATCTATGGCTATACATCACTTTATAATTTCTTTCATGGAAAATTGTTCTCCTCATCCCTTGCCAAATTAATTTCACCAACGCCATTTGTTTATTTAGCGTCCCTTCTTCTTATGATAATAGGGATATTAGTTGGAATGTTTGGTTCATGGAGGGCAGTAAAAAAATACTTAAAAATCTAATTTTGGTATGAGAAAATAGGCGAGTAAAAAATATTTAGAAATCTTATCTTTATTTTAGAAAAATCATTATTTCATTTTATCTAAATAAATTTGATAATATTCTAAAATCTTTAAGTAAGTATCATGAGATACTTTCTTTTTTATCTCCTCTAATAATTCTTTTTCATGTCCCATAAAAAAATCTTGATACCTATTTTTGATATAGAAATAAATAATATCTACTTCTTCATTAGTTAAGGGGATATTTTGCTTTTTACTAAAATTTATAATATCATTTTTATCTAATTTTCTAATATAATTTAAAATAAAAAAACGATTCATCATCATCACCACTTTATTCTATGTAAATACTTAAAAAAAAGAATAGACTTCCATCTTTTTTTACAAAAAAAATAAATTTTTGTGCTATAATGTTGTTAATGTGAGGAGGAGAGAAAATGGCAGGAAAAAAGAAAATCAAATTAAAAGGTTCTAGTTTTTTTGATAA
This sequence comes from uncultured Bacilli bacterium, assembly GCA_934140355.1. Classification (GTDB taxonomy): domain Bacteria; phylum Bacillota_I; class Bacilli_A; order RF39; family UBA660; genus RUG11198. The sequence continues at coordinate 5,594 of CAKPBH010000039.1, forward strand.
GAATAAACCCATTAATAAAATAAGAAAAACAAAATCATCTTCTCCTAAAGAAAATAATTTACATAATAAAAAGCCTTTAAATAAGTTGAGTAAGACAAAGCAAGTGGTTAGAAAAAATACAACTAGACCTTATAGCAATAAAGCACCAACTTCAGGAACAAGGTATTTACCAGATATTATTGAAAAGAGATATCTTTTCTTATTAGTTGTAATTGTTATTTTTTTTAGTGCGATTACAACAAGACTATTTCAACTTCAAGTTTTAGATACAGAGGATTATGAAGAAAAATTAGTTGCGGCAACAGAGAAAATCGTAGAAGGAGAATCGACTCCGAGAGGAAGAATTTATGATAGAAATTATAAATTATTAGTCGATAATGAAGCGGTAAAAACGATTTATTACAAAAAACAAAGCGGTATAACGACTGAGAAAGAATTAAAATTAGCAAGGACGCTTGCAGAAAATATTGATGTTGATTATAGTAAATTAAGTGAGAAAATGTTAAAGACATTTTGGTATAAAAATAATGAAAAGAAGGCCGAGGGGAAAATTACCAAACAAGAGCGAGAAAAATATACCCAAAGAAAGTTGAATGATGATGATTTAGAAAATTTAATTTATGAAAGAATTACTGCAGAAGAACTTTCTGTTTATAATGAACTTGACAAAAAAACAGCTTATATTTATTATTTGATGAATAAAGGTTATTCTTATGCTGAAAAAGTCATTAAAAATTCTGGTGTAACCGATAATGAGTATGCTTTTGTTAGTGAAAATATTGACACACTAAATGGCGTAAATACCAAATTAGACTGGGAAAGAACGTATCCTTATGGGGATGTATTTAAATCGATTTTAGGAAATGTCTCTAGTTCAACGCAAGGTATTCCTTCTGAATTAGTGGAAGAATACTTAAAAGAAGGATATAGTATGAATGATAGAGTGGGGATTAGTTATTTAGAGTTTCAGTACGAAAAATACTTAAAAGGAACAAAAGCAAAATATAAAGTAACTTCTGGAAATAATTATGAACTAGTTGAAACAGGTTCTAGGGGAAATGATATTGTCCTAACAATTGATATTGACCTTCAAAAGTATTTAGAAGAGAAGTTATCTGAAGAAGTATTAGCAACTAAAAATGAACCACATACTGCTTATTATGATCATAGTTTTGCTGTTGTTGCAAACCCTAAAACGGGAGAGATTTTAGCAATGGCTGGAAAGCAAGTAAAAGAAGAAAATGGGGCATATAAAGTAACAGATTACACACCAGGTGTCATTACAACTTCCGTAACTCCAGGTTCCATTGTTAAAGGTGCCTCTATGCTTGTTGGATATAAATATGGCGCTATTAATATTGGTCAGTATCAAATGGATGAATGTATAAAAATAAAGGCAACACCTGAAAAGTGTTCGTGGAGAACACTGGGATATATTAATGATATTAATGCCTTAGCGTATTCTTCTAATGTTTATCAGTATAAAATTGCTATTGCGATAGGAAATGGAACTTATCGCTATGACCAGGCTCTAGCTTTAGATAAAAGTGCTTTTGATAAATATAGACAAATGTATTCTTCCTTTGGTCTTGGCGTTAAAACTGGAATTGATTTACCATCTGAAGGACATGGTTATTCTGGAAAATCAACTATGCCGGGACATTTATTAGATTTTTCTATCGGACAGTATGATACCTATACGCCAATTCAGATTTCACAATATATTAATACTCTAGCAAATGGAGGAACAAGACTTCAACCATATTTGTTAAAAGAAGTTTATGAAACAACTAAAGATAATGCGGCGTCATTTGGAAAGAAAATATTTGAAAATAGTCCTAAAGAGTTAGGAAAGGTAGATGTTGAGGAAAAATATATTGATCGGGTAAAAGAAGGTTTTAGAGCAGTAGTTAGTTATGGTCTGGGAACCCAATATATGGGATCATACCAGTCTATTGGCGCTGGAAAAACCGGAACTAGTCAGAGTTTTATTGATACCAATAATGATGGAACGGTAGATACTGAAACCATCACAACAAGTTTTGTTGGATATGCTCCTTATGATGATCCAAAGATGAGTATTGTGGTTATTAGCCCTGATGTTGCTGATGCAACTGCGGATACAACTAGTGGAATTAATAAGCGCTTATCTTCAGAAATTGTCAATAAATACTTTGAAATTTACAAATAATGTGTTATAATACGTTCAGTGCTTTAAAAGGAGGTGCATTATGGCTAAGAAAGAAAGTAGAACTTTAGTAACATTAACATGTCAAGAATGTAAGAAAGTTACTTATAGAACTCCAAAAAACAGTGATAATACAAAAGAAAAATTAAGTTTAAATAAGTATTGCAGCAATTGTCGTAGGGTATGTGAGTTTAAAGAAACAAAAACAAAATAATGAATGAGGGGATTTAAGTTATGATTAATGTAAATGATTTTAAGAATGGGGTAACCATTAGTTATGAAGGGAATATTTACCAAGTATTAGAGTCAGAACATGTAAAACCAGGAAAAGGAGCCGCTATTGTCAAAGCAAAGTTAAAAAATCTAAGAACTGGTGCGATTGCAATGCAAACCTTTAATGCAGGTATTACCATTCCTAAGGCTCACATCAATAAACAACAAATGCAGTATTTGTATGCAACTGGAAGCGTTTATAGTTTTATGAATATGGAAACATATGAACAAATTGAATTAGACGAAAGTCAAATTAAAGACCAAGTTAAATTCTTAAAAGATGGTTTAAATGTTTATATTACTTTTTATGAAAACGAAATGTTAGGATTAGAACTTCCAGAAAAAATTGACTATAAAATTACATCTACTGAACCAGCAATTAAAGGAAATACAGCAACTAATGCCACAAAAGATGCTATCATTGAGACTGGATTATTAGTACGTGTACCTTTATTTATTGATGAAGGCGAAGAAATAATTGTATCCACAAAAGATGGAAAATATGTATCAAGAAAATAAGGAATTCCTTTTTTTCTTTACAGGAGAATAAAATATGAATATTGATTTAACAAAATTAATGACTAATATAGAAGATGAGAAAGTTATCAATGAAAATTTTGTATTAGATGAGTCTTTCTTCAAAAATACGCCGATTCGTGCATTAAACGATACTTCATTTTCTGGTAGCGTCACAAAGTTATGTGATGGTAGTTATGAAATAGAAGGATGTATTAAGGGAATAATGGTACTTCCAGATGATATTACCTTAGAAAATGTGGAATATCCATTTGAAAGTAGCATCAAAGAAAAATTTAGCGAGACGGGTACGTCGGAAGAAAATAATTTAAAAATAATACAAAATAGACTTGATATTACTGATATTTTATGGCAAAATATATTAGTGGAAATTCCTTTGAAAGTAAAATCAAAAAAATCAGAGAATTTAACCTTAAAAGGAAATGGGTGGCGTCTTGTTACCGAAGAAGAATTAGCGCATAGTAATAATTCTCCACTTAGTGAGTTAAGTAAAATATTTGATTCAAGGAAGGAGTGAGAACATGGCAGTTCCATTTAGAAAAGTTAGTAAAACAAGAAGAGATATGAGAAGAACACATTATAAAGTAGTAGCAAATGGATTAGTAAAATGCTCAAATTGTGGTGAGATGATTCGTCCACATAGAGTTTGTCCAAAATGCGGATTTTATAAAGGTGAGCAAGTAGTTTCAAAATAAGTCCTAGTGGTTAGGGCTTTTTATTTTTTTAAAATTAAATTAATTAAACTTTCATTTTTTTAATACTAAATAATAATAGTTTGAAGTTATAATAAAACAATGCAGTTGTGGTAATAATAAAATCTATCATATGTTTCTTGCCAATGATTTTTTTTGTTGAATAAATTACTAATCTCTTTTAAAAAAACATTGAGTCAAAATTATAAAAACAATAAAGTACTTAAAAATACTTTGCTAGAAAGTTATTATTATTTTTTTAGAGTAAATTTATGTTTAGATATACCTTTATTCTTTATAATAATATTACAAAAATGATAAATATTATTGCTGGTTAAGTTAGTAGATAATTATAGATATTGTCATTAATGTTACTGATGTTATATTACTTGCTAAATATGATAAATTTATTTATAATAAGTAAGAAAACAATTTTTAATATTAATCTTAATTTATTTTGGGCATTTTCGTATTTGTCTTTATTGTTGGTAACTTTTTTGTTCAAATGAGTTATTTACTGTTATTGTTAATGCTCTAGGTAAAAAATGTTTTTTAAGAGGAGGAAAGTGAAATGATATATTTAGATTATGCGGCGGCAACCCCTGTTGATAAAGAAGTTCTTTTACGTTATACAGAAGTTACGACGAAGTATTTTGCTAATCCAAATGCTAATCATAAATTGGGTCAAGACGCTGCTAAGCTTATTAGTACAGCAACGCAAAAAATTGCTTCGTACTTTGGTGTTGAAGTTGAGGAAATTATTTATACCAGTGGTGCTAGTGAATCTAATAATTTGGCCATTAAGGGGATTGCGGAGCGTTATAAGAATTTTGGACGGCACATTTTAATTAGCTGTTTAGAACATAATTCGATAGTATCATCTGCGACAAGGCTGCAAGAGGAAGGGTTTGAAGTGGAAGTTGTACCAGTTAATCAAGAGGGGCTAATTGATATTAATGCTCTAAAAGGTTTATTGCGGGAAGATACTATTTTAGTTAGTATTTGTACTGTTGATAGTGAAATTGGATTAAAACAACCTATTGAGGAGATAGGTGCAATTTTAAAAGATTATCCTCATTGTTATTTTCATACAGATGCGACACAAGCAGTTGGAAAAATTCCTGTTCATTTAGAAAATGTTGATCTTCTTACTTTTGCTCCACATAAATTTTATGGGTTAATGGGAATAGGGGGATTAATCAAAAAGAAAAATGTTAGTCTTCGTCCTCAAATGGATGGAGGAAGGTCTACAACAATTTACCGGGCTGGAACTCCTGATGTTGCTAGTATTTCGGCTTTAGAGAGGGCACTTTCTTTGTCTTTTGCGGTGATGGAAGAAAGATATGAGGTAGTATCTTCTTATTATGAAAAAGTTAAAAATGCATTGCTCACTTATCCAAAGGTTTCGATAAATAACACTAAAAATTCTATTCCTTATACTCTAAATTTTAGTATAAGTGGGATAAAAGCAACTTGGATGCAAGAGAAATTAGAAAGTTTTGACATTTATGTTTCGACGAAAACTTCTTGTTGTCCTATTATGACGCCATCAAAGCTGGTGTATGCATTGACTAGGGATAAGAATAAGGCACTTTCATCAATTCGATTAAGTTTTTCTCATTTGACTACTTTAGAGGAGATTGATACATTTATTTTTGTATTTGATAAAATTTATAAGGAGGTGGAAGGTAATGGAGAAATATAAAGAAATTGAACGAAGTATTATTAAAAAATATCGAAAAGAAATTTGGAGTCGCTTTGTTAAGGCTGTTATTGAATACAAATTAATTGAAGAAGGGGATAATATTATGGTATGTATCTCTGGGGGAAAAGACTCGTTTTTACTTGCGAAATGTATTCAAGAGCTAGAACGTCATGGAAAATATCATTTTACGGCACACTATGTTGTTATGGATCCGGGGTATAATGAGTATAATAGGGATTTTATTTGGGATAATGCTAAGATTCTTGATGTACCAATTGAAATGTTTGATTCAAATATTTTTGATGTTGTTAGTGAAGTTGATTCTAAAAGTGCATGCTATCTTTGTGCTAAAATGCGGAGGGGATGTTTATATAACAAGGCTAAGGAATTAGGATGTAATAAAATTGCTTTAGGGCATCACTTTGATGATGTAATTGAAACAACGCTTCTTTCAATGCTATATGGTTCCGAGATAAAAACCATGATGCCAAAACTTCATAGTGATAATTTTGAGGGGTTAGAATTAATCCGTCCTTTATATCTTGTTCATGAGGCATCTATTATTTCTTGGCGTAATAGTAATGATTTAACTTTTATTAATTGTGCTTGTCGCTTTACAGAGGGGTGTTCTTTAATTAATGATGGAACAAGTAAACGAAAGGAAATCAAGGAACTTATTAAAAACTTGAGAAAGATTAATCCTAATGTTGATCATAATATTTTTAAGAGTTTGGATAATGTTAATTTAAATTGTGTTTTGGGGACAAAAAAGGAGGGCGTTTATCATAGTTTTTTAGAAGATTATGAGAAAAAGGATGTTTCCTCAAGAGAAAGGGTATAGAAAATAGGGATTCTATATCTTTTTTTTGGTTTTAAATTTGCTAATCTTAAAAAATTATATTTAAATTTTGGGGAATTTTTGTTTTAAATTTTGGTGGTAGTATTGAAAAATTAAAAATTGGCTAATGATTTAGTGTATTGAAATTCGTTTTTTTTAATTTATTATTTTTCATTTTGGTGTTTTTTCAAAAATTTTTTAAATTTAAAATACTGAATTATTATTTTTGTATATATTAAGAGGGAGGATGAAAAAGTTTTTAAGAACTATTTTTTATATCGTTGATAAAAAGTGAAAAATGCGCACTTTTTTATTTTTTTAGCATATGATAAATAGAGTATATTAAAAGATACTTTTTAAAGAAGAAAAATAGTGATTTATTTTCGTAATGTTTACTTTTAGTGAAAATAATTGTGATATTTTTTCTTGGGGTTAACTTTTTTGCGAATAATAGAAAAAAGTTGAAAAAAAGTGTGAAAAAGCATTGACAGTTTTCTTTTATTTTGATAAAGTATTAATTGTCCTTTTGAGGAAGGCAAAAACTTGAAAAGATGCCTTGTTGCAATTGGATTTATCAAGATTATGATGAAGTTAAAAAAAGCTTACAAAAAATGAAATTTAGTATTGACTTTAGTTTAAAACTTTGTTATAGTATATGTTGTCTTTGAAAGAAAGACTGATGTTCTTTGAA
>CAKPBH010000040.1 GCA_934140355.1 uncultured Bacilli bacterium
TTGAACCCTCGCACCAGTTTCCCAGTCTACACCCTTAGCAGGGGCGCCTCTTCAGCCTCTTGAGTATCACTCCAAAACGCTTATGTACTCATTCTACTATTTTTTTATTCTCTTGTCAATAAATTTAGAAAAAATTTTAGAAAGAAGATGGAAGTATGCCAAAAATAGAAGAAATGAATCTCAGAGACGAAAACAAAAAAATTTTAAAAGAATTTCAAATTTATCTTTTTACTATGAAACATTTAGTAGAAAATTCTATTTCTTCTTATCTTTTTGATATAAAAGATTATCTTTACTATCTAGAAAAAGAAAAGCATAAAAATTATTCTATAATAGAAAAAGATGATCTTATTGATTATTTAGAAAAATTAGATAAAGAGGATTATGCCGTTACGAGTATTATGCGAAAAATCACAGTCATTAAAAGCTTTCATTTTTTTTTAAACAAGACTTATCACTTTGAAAACATTGCCAAACAAATAACTTCTCCTAGAGTGTATCAAAAGGTTCCCAACATTTTATCCATCGAAGAAGTGGAAGAATTACTAGATATCCCATTAAGAACAAATTTTGATTATCGTAATAAAGCAATGTTAGAATTATTATATGCAACTGGACTACGTGTCAGCGAATTGGTTAGTTTAAAAATCAATGATATTGATATGGAAAATGCTTTTGTAAGAGTAATAGGAAAAGGTGGAAAAGAAAGGATTGTTCCGATTGGAGATGTTGCTTTAAAATATTTAAGACTTTATTTAAATACTTATCGAAATACGTTAAAAAAGAAATGCTTTTCTGATTCTATTTTTTTGAATAATCACGGAAGGGGAATGACAAGACAGGGATTTTTCAAAATATTAAAAACAATTTCGCAAGAGAAAAATTTAAGAGAAAACATTACCCCACATCTTTTAAGACACTCTTTTGCTACGCATCTTCTTAATAACGGTGCTGATTTAAGAAGTATTCAATTATTATTAGGTCATAGCAATCTTTCTACTACTCAAATTTATACGAATGTAAATAATATCACCTTAAAAGAAAATTATAATTTATATCATCCAAGACACTAAAAAAGTACACGATTAATGTACTTTTTATTTTTCCTTAAAACTTTTACAAATTGTTTCGTCTTTATTCTGACAGTCACATCCCGAACATGTGCAACTAATATCTAATTCTTCCAAATTACAACAATTACAGTCATTATGTTTACAATTTTCTACATCACATTTTACTTTTGTTTTTTTCATCATTCTTCATCTCCCTTTATAGTATGTAGCTAAATTTTTATTTTATACAAAAAATACTTCAATCATTTTTTCTTTCATAAAAAGAATATTCTAATGAAATAGTTTAAAAAAAGAAAAAAATTGGTTCAACAAGAAGGATTTGGTCAAAAAAAAGCGAATAATATAATTAGAGGAGGTAAAAAATGAAAAAGAAATTAAAATGGGTTTTGGTTAGTTTAATTTTATTGGTTTTACTTTTGTTAATTTTAAGAGGAATAACCATGTCTAATAAAAGTAAAACAAACGAAATAAAAGAAGAAGAACTTATCTTTAAAGAAGAAAAAGATAAGCAAGAGGATGAAAAAGACAAATCGTTAGAAGAAGAGGTAACTAAAGTATTTGTTGATATTAAAGGAGCCGTTTTAAGTCCTGGTGTATATGAAATAGAAAAAGATAAAAAAATAATTGATGTCGTCTCTCTTGCAGGTGGTCTTTTGGAAGAGGCTAATACAACAACTATTAATCTAGCTAAAAAAGTTCAAAATGAAATGGTAATTATTGTTTACACCAACGAAGAAATTGCTAAGGCAATGCAGGATGGACAAGCCATAAATAAAATAGATAATACTTGTGTTTGTCCTAAAATAAAGAATGATGCTTGTATAAATAATAATAGTAGCAAAAATGAAGGAAATAGCGAGTCTAACATCGATACCTCTATTCAAGAGATTATTAATATCAATACTGCTACTGCTTCAGATTTTGACAAACTTCCAGGGATTGGTGCTAGCAAGGCGGAGGCTATCATTCAGTATCGAGAAGAACATGGAAACTTTAGTCGGATTGAAGATTTAAAAGAAATATCAGGTATCGGAGATGCTTTATTCGAAAAAATTAAAGACTATATTACAGTCTAAATGTTTATTTAAAATAATTTTATTTCTCTGCCTTTTCCTTGCATTTTTAAGAATTTGTCTTTTTCCTAAAACAAGTAAATACCAGTCTAATGAAACAAAGATAGAGGGAATCGTTTTGAAATATAAGATTGATGGTGATCACCTTTCTATGACAGTAAAAGGAAGGGAAAAAGTAATTGTTCATTATTATTTTCAAAATGAGTTAGAAAAATCGACTCAAGAAAAAAACTTAGAATTAGGAAGTCATGTTTTTTTAGTAGGTGTTTTAGAAGAACCGACAAATAATACTATTCCGAATTGCTTTAATTATAAAAAATATCTCTTAAAAGAATCAATCTTTTATTTATTTCAAGCCAAAGAAATGAGAATCCAAAAAGAAAATCAAAATGTTTTTTATAAAGTAAAAAATATCTTAGAGAAAAGAATCGATAGAATAGATCAAACTGGTTATTTTCGGACTTTTATTTTAGGAGATAAAACAGTATTAGATAAAGATGAACTAGAAAAATATCAAGCGAGTGGAATTTCTCATTTATTTAGTGTTTCTGGTATGCATGTTAGTTTTATTGTTGGAATTATAATGTATTTTTTAAGTCAATTTACCTATAAAAACAAACTAAAATATAGTATTGTTACTTTATTTTTACTTTTCTATCTTTATTTAACCAATCAAAGTGCATCAATTCTTCGAACTACCATTTCTTTTATTATCGCAGGGATAAATTATTGTTTTAATTTGAGAATAAAACAATTGGATTTATCCATTCTTCTATTATCGATAATTACGCTACTAAATCCATATCTTTTATTTGATGTAGGCTTTCAATTCTCATACCTAATTAGTACATCTATTCTTTTACAGAAAAGAAAAATAGCGGGATATTCCAAAAAATGGCAACAAAGTCTTTATGTTTCATATTTAAGTTTTTTAATTTCTCTGCCTATTTGTCTTTACCAATTTCAGAGCATTAATTGTCTATCTATTTTCTTTAATTTAGTTATGATTCCTTTTGTTAGTACAGTTGTTTTTCCTTTAACATTTATAACGATGATTATTCCCATTATTTATCCTATTTATTCTTTTGTGATTAAAGTTTTAGAATTTTTAAATGATTTATTTTATCAAATCAATATTGGAAAATTAATTTTTTTAAAACCAAATATTATTATTGTTATTGTTTATTACATTATCATAATTTTTTCTATTAAAAAGCCTAAATGTTTACTTATTCTAATTATAGTATTATCGATTCACTTTTTTTATCCATACCTGGAAAATGATTTTCGAGTAACTGTATTAGATGTTGGACAAGGTGACTGCATTTTTATTCAATATCCAAATAATAGGGCAAATATTTTAATTGATACTGGTGGCAAAATCACTTATCAAAAAGAAAAATGGGCAATTTCTAAAAAGACTAATACGATTACTTCTACTAGAATTCTTCCTTATTTAAAATCTATAGGGGTTACAAAGTTAGATTACTTGATTCTTACTCATGGGGATTTTGATCATATGGGAGAAGCTATCAATTTAGTGAATAATTTTAAAGTAGAAAATGTGATATTTAATTGTGGAGAATATAATGGTTTAGAAAAAGAATTAAGGAATATTTTGAACAAAAAAAATATCCATTATTATTCATGTGTACAAAAAATTAATTTGGATCAATATCAGTTATATTTTTTAAATACTAAAGTATATGGTAATGAAAATGATAATAGTAGTGTGATTTATTTAAATTATCAAGAGCATAAATTCTTATTTATGGGAGATGCTAGTATTGAAAGAGAAAGAGACATTTTGGATAAATATCGTCTTGGAGATATAGAATTTTTAAAAGTAGGACATCATGGTTCGAATACAAGTAGTGATAAAATGTTTCTTGATAGACTTAATCCCCAATATAGTTTCATTAGTGTTGGTAAGAATAATAGATATGGTCATCCTAAGAAAAGCGTTTTAGATATATTAAAGAATAGTAAAATTTATAGGACAGATTTGGATGGTTCTATTGAAATTAAATTAAGTAATAATGGATATAAGATTAAAACTTGTCATCCATAGAAAAAGTATAATTATACTAGAAGATAGTTAAGTTAGGGTAAACAGTTTTAATGAAAAATAAACCTTTTTGAATGATTATTTTTTCCTAAAATGAATAAAAACTAAGTATTAATTTTGATATATTAATAAAATTATTTGTTTTGTTTAAATGTTTGATTGTTATTATGATGAGAGATGATGTTAAAAAATTAATATTTAAGGTTATTAAAAAAATATATAGATAGTTTGAGCGATTTGATAGTTAAAAAAACTACATTCTATAATACTATTGTGTATTCATTTTTAAAACTATTTAAGTTAAGTTGTAAGTAGAGTAGTTTGTGTGTTATAATGTGATTATATCTAGAATGAGTTGTGTAGTATATAAAGTAGTAAAATATTATCTTTTTATTTTTTGTAAGGTAGGCCTGTTTAATAATGGTAAGAAAAATGTAAATGATTGGAGAATATAAAAATTATCAAATGGTTCATTTGGGAATAATTATTTGGTGATGAAATCTACAATAATTTTTAAAATTATTGTTAGTAATTGGTATTATCACTTGAAAAATGTTCTAGGTAATTTAAAGAGTAGTGTTAATTTTATGTTTGATTTATAAAGATATTAGATTTCGTTTATTTATTTTTTGATAGTGTTTAAAAATCATATTCATTGGATTGCTTGAAAAAATAAAATGATATGAATTTAAGATTGCTTTTTAGAAAATATTATGTAGTAGTAACGAGAGGTGAATGTATTGAAGTTGATTATTTTAGGACAACCAAGGACTGGGAAAAGTACTTTAGCAAGAATTTTGAGTGAGGAGTTAGGTTTTCCGATAGTGTGTACGGATAAGTATCGAAGGGAGTGGGGATTTCATGAGCCATGGAAAGGGTATGATACTGAAATATCTTTTCATAATAGAAAAAAATTTTATCAAAAATTATTAGAGTTATATGAAAGTTACGATAATCTTATTTTAGAGGGGAGTGCAATTCATCCTGATGATTTATCTCTTTTTTCAAATGATGGTGCGGTACTTTTGTATAGAAGATTATCAGCAAGAGAGATGTTGAAGTTTTGTAGAAAATATGATTCTGATTGGACAATTAGAAGAGATGATGCTTATTTATTAAATTTATTTGAAGAATATATAAAATTTTCTAACCAATGGGTGAAGGAACATCAAGAAATTTCTGTTGATACTACTAATTATTTAGATGGATTAAATAAGGCAAAAGCAAAATTGTTAGAAAAAGATAAAAATAGTTTTGTTTAATTTGATAACGATTTTAACAATAGGGAATATAATAGACTGAAGTTTAATTAAAAGTAAGAGAGAAATGGAATAAAAATTGATTTAATAACTATACTAGTGGTAGGAAGTTTTAATCTGTAAGAGATTAAATCAAAAAACATTCTGTCATTTTGCCGTGAATTCGCAAGTGTTACGGATTTGCGTTTAATATATAAGGGAGAATCTAGAAATAGTTTCTCTTTATTATTGACTTGGTTAATTTGATTGACTATTTATAAAAGATATTATATAATTTTTAGTATAGAAGTAGTTAGTAAGGTGAAAAAAGTGGCAAAAAAAAAGACGAAAAAGGAAAAAAATAAAAGTAAATTTGAATATAGTAATGAAATTATTGGGGTAATGATAATTTTAGTTAGTATCATTGGTATATTAGGTACTGGGATAGTAGGAAATATTGTAAGGAGCTTTGCTATTTTTTTAGTTGGTACACTTTATTTAATGCTATTGATTTTGTTTTGTGTTATTGGGGTATGTTTGATTTTGAAAAAAGATTCTCCTAATTTATTATCTAGCCGAATGATCGGTGGGTATATCGTGGTGATTTCCGTATTGGTATTATTCCATGTAAAATATATTGAGATAAATAGAACAGAGGGAGTAAAAATCATTACAGAAACTTTTAATAATCTGATGATATCATTTAATAGTAATACGGCTCTTTCTAATTCTGGTGGTGGAATTATTGGGGCAATATTTAGTTATTTATTTGTCACTTGTTTTGGAAGTGGGGCGATTATTGTCACTTCTACTTTGCTTGTTCTTGGAATTATATTAATCTTTAATGTAAGTATTTTAGAAATATTCAATAAAATTAAACCAAAAATTGCAAAAATCTTTGAAAAATCAAATGATGAAGAAGATGGTGATGAGCAAAATCAAGAGAAGAAGGCACCTATTATCTCCTCTAAAGTTAAAGAAGATGATAATTTAATTGAAGAACCAGCAGTGGTTGTGGAACCGGTTAGAGTAGAGAATATTGATGCTGATGTTCCCATTGTGAGAACTCCGCCTAAAATTAATACTAATGAACCGACTGAAATTAAAGATGAAGTCATTATTAATAGCGTTAATGAAAATTATCAATTACCATCAATTAATTTATTAAATACTGTAAAAAATGTTAGCAATAAAGCTAATGAAACAAAAGCTAAGCAGAATATTACGGAATTAGAAAAAGTTTTAAAAGATTTTGATATTACAGGAAAAATCGTTCAGGTGAATATTGGTCCGACAGTTACTCAATATGAACTTGAAATTAAAGCTGGGACTAAAGTAAGCAAATTATTATCTATTCAAAGAGAAATTGCTTTAGCTTTGGCTGCTAGGGATGTTCGTATCGAAGCTCCAATTCCTGGAAAAAGTACGATAGGAATTGAATTACCCAATCAAGTTAATAGTTCAGTGTCTTTTAAAGAGGTTTTATCTAAAATGCCTGATGTTAACGAAAAAAATCTACTTGCGGTGGGGCTTGGAAAAGATATTATGGGTAAAGTAAAATGGATGGAAATTAATACTACTCCACACTTATTGGTTGCTGGGGCTACTGGGTCAGGAAAATCAGTTTGCATGAACTGTATTATTACATCTATTTTAATGAGAACGAAACCCGATCAAGTAAAATTAGTAATGGTTGATCCTAAAAAAGTAGAACTTAGTATGTATAATGGTGTTCCTCATTTGCTATGTCCCGTTGTGACAGATCCTAAAAAAGCATCTATTGCATTAAAAAATATAGTTGTTGAGATGGAAAGAAGATATGATATTTTTGAAAAAACAAAAAATAAAAATATAAAAGGGTATAATGAGTTTTGCGATAATAATCCGGATTATTCTAAAATGCCATATATTGTAGTAATTATAGATGAATTAGCAGATTTAATGTTGGTAGCAGCTAAGGAGGTTGAAGATTCAATTATGAGAATTACGCAAATGGCACGTGCAGCAGGTATTCATTTAATTGTTGCAACTCAAAGACCATCAACTGATGTTATTACTGGAGTAGTAAAGGCTAATATTCCATCTCGAATTTCCTTTGCGGTATCTTCAAGTATTGATTCTAGAACAATATTGGATTCAACTGGTGCTGAAAAACTATTGGGAAAAGGAGATATGCTTTTCTTACCAATGGGAGAAAATTCTCCGGTTCGAATTCAAGGCGCTTTTGTTAGCGAACAGGAAATTCAAAAGGTAGTAGATTATGTATGTGAGCAACAAAAGGCTCAATATGATACATCTTTGACAGAAATGAAAAATGATTCTGAAAGTCATAATGATGGATATGAATCAGATGAAGATTATGAAGATCCATTATATAATGAAATTGTTGATTATGTTATTCAAGCCGGAAAGGTGAGTGCTTCATTAATTCAGAGAAAATACCGCTTAGGATATAATCGAGCGGCTAGAATTATTGATTTATTAGAAGAACGGGGAATTATTGGACCTCCTAATGGCTCGAAACCTAGAGAAGTTTTAATTAAAAATGAACCTAGTGAGTAATTTGGATAAAAAAGAAAGAGGAACTGATGATGAACAAGAAAAAAATGGTAGTAACGTGGATAATTTTAGTGATTTTGATTTGTTTATTACTCTTTTTAAATTATGTAAAATTTTTTGGCGTAAAAAATGAAAATATTGAAGAAAAACCTGTTGAGGATTCGAGTGCTGTTGCTATAGAAAATGCGCTAATGGATATTGTAAATAATTTTAATGATAGTGATGATGTTAAAAATTTGACAAAAGATGGTATTATTGTTTCGGCGACGTTAAAAAATTATTCTATTTTTATTACATATACCATTAATGCAAATAAAACAACGTACGAGTTTAATTATAGTAATTTAAAATTATTGATTAATGTTTTAGATGATGAAAAAAATCTTGAAAAATTTAATAAAATCTATAAAATTTTAATAAAGTCTTGTCAGAAGAGACTTAAAAATGATGATGATATCGATAAAATACTTGATTCTTTTCTTAATGATGAAGTAAAGATTGATGCAATTCAAAAGGAAAATGTCAATGATGTTATCAAGTATCAAATGGATATAACGAAAAAAATATCTAGTGATAATATAAACGATAAAAATCAAAATAATAATTAAAAGAAAGAAGATGATCATGTGCCAACACCACATATTGAAGCAGAGATTGGGAGTATTGCCCCAATAGTGATTACAGCTGGAGATCCTAAGAGATGTCAGTATATTGCCAATAAATATTTAAAAAATGTAGTATTAGTTAATTCTGTTCGAGGAATGAGCGCATACACAGGAGAGTATAAGAATAAAAAAATAACCGTTTTTCCCGTTGGAATGGGGATGCCAAGTATGGGAATATATGCCTATGAATTATATAAATTTTATGATGTAGAAGTTATGATTAGAATTGGTACCTGCGGAAGTTTTAATGAAGACTTTAAAATATTAGATACTGTATTGTTAGATGGCTCATATACAGAAAGTAATTTTGCTCTATCCATTAATCGGGATAATCAAACGCATCTTTCTTATGCTAGTTCAGCAATAAATCAAATTATTGAAGAAGTAGCCCATGAGAAAAATATTAACTATAAAAAAGGCTATGGCTTATGCAATGAGGCATTTGATGTTTATTTAACTAGTGAACAATTAAATGATTTATTTTCCTCATTTCCTAAATCAATTTCTATTGTAGTAAGTGAAATGGAAGCATTTGCTTTATTTTATATTGCTAAGATGTTAGGAAAAAAGGCGGCTTGCTTATTAACAATAGTAGACTCTAAATATCAGAAAGATATTATTGTCACAAGTGAAGAAAGGGAACAAAAATTAGATAATATGATTTTATTAGCGTTAGAATCTTGTTTAAAAATATAAATATTAGTTATACTATAATTAGAGGTGAAAAAACATGAATGTTGAACAATTTGATATGGGTTCCTATAATTTGCACATTATTCGAACAAAAAAATTTAAAACTATAACTGTAGAAGTAAACTTTAGAAGAAAATTAAAAAAAGAAGAAATTACCAAACGAAATTTGCTCAAGTCCGTTCTTCTTTATACTACGAATAATTTTAAAACAGAACAAAAACTTATTCGAGAAACAGAAAATTTATATGATTTAAAATTAGTAAGTTCAAATATGCGAATAGGAAATTACTCTAATTTATCATTTAAAATAAGATTTTTAAACGAAAAATATACCGAGGAATCAATGAATGAATATTCTATTGCTTTTCTTATGGATGTTTTATTTTCTCCTAATATAAAAGATGATAGTTTTATAGATGAAGATATTAAAAAATGTAAAAGTAAATTAGAAAAAAGTATTCAAAAGTTATCCGATAACAAACTAAAATATACATTAATTAAATTATTAGAGACAACCAAAAATATGCCATATTCTTATAATTCTTTTGGTTACTTAGAAGATTTAGAAAGCATTACGCCTAAAAATTTATATGAATATTATCAGTCTGTTTTAGCAAATGATGATGTAGATGTTTTCGTCGTAGGAGATGTTGATACAAATCAAATCAAAGAATATTTCAAAAAATACTTCAAAGTAAATACTTTCAAAAAAACAAAGAAAGATATTTTAGTAGGGGAGTTAAAGCCACGAAAGAGAATCAAGAAAGAAGCAGAACAATATCAGGCTAATCAATCTCAACTAACACTTTTTTGCACTTTAAATCATCTAACCGAATTTGAAAGAAAATATGTATTACTTGTTTATAATGAAATGTTAGGTGGAAGTTCAAACTCCTTATTATTTGATACTGTTCGCGAAAAGAATTCTTATGCTTATTACATTAATTCAAGTGCCAAGGCATATGACAATATTTTAATGATTTATTCAGGAATAGAAAGCGGAAACTCTGAAAATGTCTTAAAATTAATTAAAAAAACTCTATCAGATGTTCAAAAAGGCAAATTTTCTGATGAGATTTTAGAAAATTCTAAGGCAACTATCATTGCTTCCATCAAAGCAAGTACAGATAGTCCTAATGGCATTATTAATACTTATTACGCAAAAGTTTTAGTAAATTCGGATGATTTTGGAAAGAGGATGGAAAATATTAGAAAAGTATCCCGAGAAGACATTATAGAACTATCAAAAAAAATTACCATGCATACAGTCTATCTTCTAGAAGGAAATGGAAAGGGGGAAGAAAACGATGGAACGAATTAGATTAAAACAAATTAACGAAGAAATTATTCATGAAAAATTAGAAAATGGTCTAGATATTTATTTATATAATAAAGAAGGTATTACTAATAATTATGTAACATTTACTACAAAATTTGGTTCAATATATAATGAATTCGTCCCTCTAGGTGAATCTAAAATGAAAAAAGTACCACATGGTGTTGCGCATTTTTTAGAACACAAAGTTTTTGTTCAAAAAGAAGACCCACAGCCAGAAGAATTCTTCTCTAAAAGTGGTGCTTTATGTAACGCCTATACAACCTTTAAAAATACAACATATCTATTTTCTGGTCCAAACAACTTAAAGGAAAATGTATTATATCTATTAGACTATGTTCAATCACCATATTTTACCGAGGAAAATGTTGAAAGTGAAAAAGGAATTATCACCCAAGAAATTCATATGTGTGATGATAATCCAACAGATGTAATGTATGAATATATCAGGAAAAATACTTTTTTCAACAATCCATTTAAAGATAGTATTATTGGTACAACAAGTGATATTAACAAAATCACAAAAGAAATTTTATTTACATGTTATAATACCTTTTATCATCCCAATAATATGTTCTTAGTAATAACTGGCAATTTTAATGAAGAAGAATTATTAAATGCTATCAAAGAAAATCAGATGAAGAAGCAGTTTAGAAATGAGAAAAAAATTAAATTAAAAGAATATAAGGAACCAGATAGAGTAGTAAAATCAAAAGAAGTCATAAAAATGGATACCCCAGTTCCTAAAGTTTCTTATAATATAAAGATACCGCTAGAAAATCAAAAAATGGACATTAGAAAATACAACTTATATCTATTTATTATCTTTTCTTCTCTTTTTGATGATACCTCAGATTTTGACCGTGAAGCAAAGAATGAAAATTTAATTACTAATTCTCTATATTTTAATTTATTAAACTGTGATACACATGCCTTAATCTCTTTGATTAATGAAACAATTTCATATGATAAGTTAGTAGATAAGATAGAAAATACTTTAAAAAACATTTCCATTAAAGAAGAAGATTTAGATAGAAAAAAGAAAGTATTAATTAGTAATGAATTATTTAGTTTTGAAAATATAGAAGTAATCAATGATATGATTGTAGATAATATTATTTTTAATAATACAATAGAAAATAATATGATTGATTTATTAAAGTCTCTAAATATAGAAGAGTTAAATGAAGTAATAGGTAACTTGAATTTAAAAAATAAAGCCATCGTCATATTAAAAAAGTGATTCTAAAGATTAAAATATCTAAAAAAAGAAATGAATTGAAAAACTTTACTCAACACTTTGGATTGGGGAAAGTTTTTTTCTTTTGCCTAAATTTGTATCAGTATTTTTTAGATGCTCAGTTTCAAAAGTAAATTCCACTTTGAAGGAGTAAGTTCCACTTTGGATTGAAAAATGTGCACTTAATTGAAAAATTAGGTGT
>CAKPBH010000041.1 GCA_934140355.1 uncultured Bacilli bacterium
CTCTCTAAACCCTTATAAAATAAGGGATAGGGAGTTTTTAACCTTCAAAAACTGTCAAACTCAGGATTATATCATAATTTAATTACATAAGTAAACTGTTATTTTACTCTTTTTTTCGAAAAATACTTCATTAGACTTTTCTAAAGAGAAAGATACTCCTATAAAGAGAATAACTAACTAATTTTTAAGAAATTAGAGTATGTTTTTTTACTTTTTCAAACGAATTGGTTTAGGTTCGTTTTTTTCAAAGGAATAAAGAAAATACTTATCAAATATTAGGGACTCGATAAGTATTTTTCTATTATTCATCTGTTAATTTTTTGAATTCTTCGATCGTTTCATTAAACATATTTAAAGCACTTTCAACAACTTCTTTTTTCGTTAAATCAACGCCTGCTAGTTTAAGAGAATTAATTGGGTTCTTTTTGCTTCCACATTTTAAGAATGATTTATAATTTTCTACAGCATTTTCTTTTCCTGATAAAATATCATTGGCAATATGGCAAGCTGCGGATAAGCCAGTTGCGTATTGATAAACATAGAAGTTGTAGTAAAAGTGAGGTATTCTTGCCCATTCGTACTGAATTTCTTTATCAACAATGACATCGCTTCCGAAGTATTTTTTGTTTAAATCATAATATTTTTCCGATAAATAATCAGCTGTTAGTGGGATATCTTTTTCGGCATCTTCGTAAATTTTTTGTTCAAATTCGGCGAACATGGTTTGGCGATAGATTGTTGCTTTAAATAAGTTCATTAATTTATCTAGGATAAATCGTTTTTCTTCTTTGTTATCGCTAGTTTTTAAAAGATATTTTGCTAACAAGATTTCGTTTGTGGTAGAGGCTACTTCAGCAACAAAGATAGAATAATTACCGTATTGATAGGGGTTGTTTGTTCTAGTGTAGTAGCTGTGCATTGAGTGTCCTGCTTCGTGGGCTAGAGTTGACATGTCATCGTATTTTTCTTGATAATTTAGAAGGATATAAGGTTCTGTATCGTAAGATCCTCCTGAATAGCCACCGGTTCTTTTCGCGGGAGTTGGATAGACATCTACCCAGTTATTGTTTAATCCTTTTTCTAGAGTACTGATATAGTCTTCTCCTAGAATAGATAGGGCCTTTAAGACCGTTTCTTTTGCTTCTTCATAAGGGTATTTTTTATCGAATTCTTTTACAATTGGGGTATAAATATCATATAAATGTAATTCGTCTAACTTTAGTATTTCTTTTTTTAGGGCATAATACTTATAGAGAATATTCATGTTGTTAGAGACTGTTTCAATTAAATTGTTATAAATTGATTCATCTAATTCATCGTCGTATAGACACCACTGAATCGTTGAGGCGTATTTTCTTATTTTAGCAATTGTAGAGTTTTCATTAATGTTTCCTGATAAAGTTGATGCAAAGGTATTAATAAATTGTTTATAAGTTTTATAAAGGGTTTGGAAAGCATCTTTTCTTACTCTTCTATTTTTTGATTCAATATAGATGGAATAATTGCTACAAGTTAGTTCAACTTCTTTTTCTTCTTCATCTAAGATGGAGCCAAAAGATAAATCAGAGTCTTTTAATAATTCATAAGTTTTGTAATTATTGTTTAGTATTTTGGTAAGGTTCGATAATAATTTTTCTTCTGAATCAGATAAGGTGTGTTCTTTATATCGAAATTCTTTTTTTAAAATGATTTCATAGTCTTTTAATTTTGGTTCTTCTTCATAATACTTTTCAATTTCTTGGTATTCTTTTTTTAAGATTGTAGGAGTTATAAAGAAACTTGCTTTACTCCATTTATCTAGTAAATTCGATACTTTTATTTTTAGGGCTTGGCTGTCGTTATTTGCTGTATTGGTATCTGATAGTAGGCTGGTATAGACATGTACCTTATCAATATTTCTATTGATTTCATAGTAGGTATTGATTGTTTCATAAAAACCTTTAGCATTTTCTTTCATGATGTTTTCATATTTTTTGAAGTCTTCGATTAAATCTTCTACCTTTTTATAACTTGCTTCAAAATCTTTTGTTGATTTAAAAATTTGGGTTAAGTCCCATTTGTACTTCGTATCAATTTGATTTCTATCCATTTTCTTTCCTCTTTCTTTTTAAACATTAAATCTAAAGTGACAGATATCGCCATCTTGCATTAAGTAATCTTTTCCTTCTAAGCGCATTTTTCCAGCTTCTTTTACCTTTAGTTCATTGCCACAGTCGATTAAGTCTTGATAACTCATCACTTCGGCACGAATAAAGCCTTTTTCAAAATCTGTATGAATTAGTCCAGCACATGCTGGGGCTTTCATTCCTTTTCTAAAAGTCCAGGCTCTTACTTCATCTGGGCCAACGGTAAAGTAAGTGGCTAGGCCTAAAAGAGAGTAAGTACTTTTAATTAAACTAGAAAGTCCACTTTCTTCGATACCTAGTTCTTTTAAAAAGGCTGTTTTTTCTTCTAATTCTAATTCGGCTAATTCACTTTCGATTTTGGCACAAATCATGACTACTTCTGTATTTTCTTTCTTTGCATATTCTCTTACTTCTTTTACGTATTCATTTTCTCCCGCTATAATGGTATCTTCATCAACATTTGCTACATAGATAATGGGCTTTGCGGTGATGAGACGAAAACTTGATAAGATCTTTAATTCTTCTTCATCGAAATCTAATTTTCTTACGGGAATATTTTTTTCTAAGTTTTCTTTGATTCGAAGAAGTAAGTTATATTCTATTAAATCATCTTTATTCTTCGAAGTTTGTGCTTTTTTGGCGATTTTATTAATTCTGTTGTCAATAATTTCTAAATCAGAGAAAACAAGTTCTAGATTGATGACTTCAATATCCCGAATGGGATCAACGTTTCCATCAACGTGAATAATATTTTTATCATCAAAACAACGGACAACTTCAACAATAGCATCAACTTCTCTGATGTGAGATAAAAATTTATTGCCTAATCCTTCTCCCGTAGATGCCCCTTTTACTAATCCTGCAATATCTGTAAATTCAAAAGTTGTGGGAATCGTTTTATTTGGCATATACATTTTTTCTAATACTTCTACTCTTTTATCTGGGACAATTACAGTACCTATGTTTGGTTCAATAGTGGCAAATGGATAATTGGCCGCTAAAATTTCTTGTTTGGTAATTGCATTAAAAAGGGTTGATTTTCCTACATTTGGTAGGCCTACAATTCCTGCGGTTAAACTCATGTTATTCCTTCTTTCTGTATTAATAGTATAACATAAAATTCTATGATACTTCAATTTTTAATCTTAAAAATACTTATTTTAATAGAAAAAAAGAAAGATAATTTGGGTTAGTATCTTTCTTATCTTACAAGTAATCCTGGAGAGGGAATTCTTGTTAAAGTTGGACTATCAAATGATATTGCTGGTCTTGGTTTTTTTCTTGTTTTGATTTTCTTTCCAAAAAGATGATTCTTTTTTTCGGACTTTTTTATTGTAATTTGTTCTTTGGCAATATCTTGTTTTGCCATTTCTCTTATATGAAGTAAATTGATATTTAATTCTTTTGATGCATTTTTGAATAAAATACCAAAGGCAATTTCTTTATTTCGATTTAAGCCTTTTTTAGAAATAAAGATGGGCGTTTCTTCTAGAGATTTTTGAATATTCATTGTAAGGCGATTTAAAATAGAAGCATACTTTACTTGTACTTTTCTTGGTACTTTACTCCATTGTCCAAACTGAGTAGTTGGAAATAACTTTTTTATACATTTTGAATAAATTTGAGCATCATTTAATTGATACTTTTCTTTTTCTTGATTGAACATATTGAAATTCATCTTATCTCCTACTTTCTATTCTCTATATAAATATTATAGCACGTATTTTAATTTTTAGTGAGAATAAATTTGAAGAAATGAATTATATTTTATATTAAAGTGTTACTTTAGTGGAAAATACTGATCAGTATTTTTCGTGTAAAAAAAAGAAACAAATCTTGGAATAAGAAATGTTTCTTATAATGTTACTTTCGTTGCAATTCCTATTGGAATACCTAGAGTATAGAAAACAATTACAATAGCGAGCCATAAAATCGTAAATGCTACGGTATATGGAGTCATTAAGGATATGGCTCTAGAAATAGTTACGGGGTCATTTTTCTTCTTATTGTAAATTTGAAGAAAACCAATTAAAATGACAAAATAAGTAAATAACGGTGTGATTCCTTTTACAGAACTGTCTGCCGCTCTAAATACGGCTTGAGCAAATTCTGGGGTTAAGGAACTTTGCATAAACATTGGTACAATAATTGGCGCTAAAATTGCCCATTTTGTTGAAGCAACGGGTACAAGGAAAGTTGATACTAATGTTAGGAAGAATGTGATTAAAACAAGGACAAATCCAGTTAATTGAAGATTTCCTACCCAATTTGTAAGACTAGCGACAACGAAGACGCCAAGGTTGGTTTGTTTGAAAATTAAACAAAATTGAGCAGCAAAGAAGATTAAGACAAGGAGTGATGATAAATCTTTTAAATAGTAATTCATTCCATCTACAAAATCACGATTGTTTTTAAATGTTTTCACTCTTAGGCCATAAACTAAACCGGCTAACATCAGAAGAAAACTAAAGATAAAAACAGAACCTTTATAAAAGTATGAATTTGCTCCAAATAATTGATTGACATAGTTTGAGTCTTTTAGGTAAAGAAGCAACCCTGAAAAAGGTAGTCCTGGTGTGATGCAATAGATAATTGGTAGCAAGATTGCTACTACTGAAAGAATAGCAATGATTAGGCCTTTCATTTCTGTTTTGGTTGGTTCTTGTTTTCTATTTTCTATTTCTTCCTCCTCAAAGTTATATTTT
The DNA here is from genome assembly GCA_934140355.1 of uncultured Bacilli bacterium. Classification (GTDB taxonomy): domain Bacteria; phylum Bacillota_I; class Bacilli_A; order RF39; family UBA660; genus RUG11198. The sequence continues at coordinate 4,832 of CAKPBH010000041.1, forward strand.
CCTAATTTAGGAATGATTACTCTTTCTGTAATTAGCGTACCAATGTAAGCGACTAATAAGGTGCTTACTATCATAAAAATAAGATTTCCATTGGTTTTTACTTTATAAGTAGCATCAAGAATTGTCGTTGCTGATTTGGTATAAGGAAGTAGGCTACTATCTAGCGAATTTGCGACAATATTTGCACCTGAACCAAAAGTAATTCCAGCGAAGGCAGCGCAAATTCCAGCGGATGGATGTCTACCTAAATCTCTAAATAAAATAGCCGCCATAGGAATTAAAATAACATACCCCACATCATAGAACATTGAAAAAATTACTCCTAGTAATACAATTAGAAAGGTTAACATTTTTCTAGGAAATATTTTGGCAATCACTTTATTTAAGGTATTTAAAAATCCTGATTTATAAGCAACTCCTATTCCCATTAGTCCTAAAATGAAAGTTCCTAAAGGCGCAAAATTCATAAAATTGGAAAGCAAATTACTAATTAAGTATTGAATTCCTGTTCGATTGAAGAGATTGTTGATATTTACCACTTGGGACTCTAAGTCACCAGTTACTGTATTTACTGTATAATAGTTCGTTTCTAGATTTAAAATTCCACCAATACTACTAATCACCATAACCGTTAGGGTTAAAACGAGAAAAACTAAAGCTGGATGGAATTTTGTTCTTTTGATTTTATTTTTCATTGATTATCACCTTTTTTAACTTTTTGTTAAATTCTACTCTTGGTAGCATGATGGTTCTTCCACATTCCAGACATTTTATTTTGATGTCTGCTCCTACTCTGGTAATTTCCCATTTGTTGGTTCCACATGGATGTTGTTTTTTCATCATCACAATACTACCTAAGCTATAATTAAGAGCCATTTTATCCACCTCTTTTTCAAAAGTATTATAACATTTTTGAAATTTTATGTAAATAGAGGGACTTTTTAAAAAGAAAAAGATTAGTATTCGAGTAACCAATCTTCTCCTTTATGAGGTTCTGTTCTTTTTAAAGATGGATAATCTTGTTGTCTTAATACTTCATAAGTTGCAACCGCAACACAGTTTGATAAATTTAGGGCTCTAACATTCTCTGTTGTTGGAATTCTTATACATCTATCTAGGTGATTTTTTAAGATTTCTTTAGGAATTCCTGTTGATTCTTTGCCAAAGATTAAATAAATTTCTTTTTCTTTATCTTTAAAATCAAATTCGGTATGAGGCTTTTTGCCATATCTTGTAAAAAAATAGTACTCCCCTTCATTCTTTTTTGCAAAAGAAGAAAAATCTTCATATACTTGATAGTCTAATTTGTCAATGTAATTGACACCACTTCTTTTGATTGTTTTATCATTTAAGATAAATCCAAGTGGTTCTATTAGATGAAGTTTTGCTCCTGTTGCAACACAAGTACGCATAATATTTCCTGTATTTTGTGGAATTTCTGGTTCATATAGTACAATGTTAATCAATTTCGTCTGCTCCAATTCTATTTAAGTATTTTATTGTTTTTTTACTGCTATAGTTGTTTTTCTTAATGCTATAGGTATCTGTTACTTTCCCGTTTGTATATACAACTAAATAAGGGAAATTTTCGTCTATTCCCAATTTAGCAATAGCACTTTGTTTATTTTCATCTGTTACATTTAAATATAGAACATTGTTTCTTAAATTAGTATCTATTAAATTGTTTTTAAACTGTTCTTCAAATCTATTAATTTCTTTGTCTCCTAATATAGATACATAAAGAATGGCATTTTTATTTTCTACAATATAATCGTCTAATTCATTATAATTAATCACGGTTAAATATTGATTCATAATGCTTGTATAGAGTTTGTTTTCATTGTAAGTTTCATACCAAGTATAGACATAAGTTAAAAGTAAAATACTTCCCAATAAAATAAGGAATAAATAAATGTAATTTTTAGGATCTACTTCTCTTAATTTTTCTTTTTTTATGCTACTCATCTTACCATCTCCGTTAATTTTATTTTAACAGTTAATTTTACATTTGTAAATATTTTATACTAAATATTATGAAAAAGAACATGAGTTTATGTTATAATAATTAGGAGTGAATTTATTTTTTATTTATTATGAAGAAGGGGGTGTTTTTTAGGTTACTCTGTTGTTACCTATAATATTAGATGGAGAATAAAAATTTTGATAAAGTGTTAGAAGATTTAATTTGGAAAAATGCATCCAAACAATTGGTACCTACTTTGCTTTTGCATAGTTGTTGTGCGCCATGCTCTAGTTATGTTCTAGATTATCTTGCAAAGCATTTTAAGATTACGGTGTTTTATTATAATCCTAACATTTCTCCTAAAAGCGAATATTTGAAGAGAAAGGATGAACAAATTAGGCTAATTAAAGAAATGAAAACAATTCACTCTGTTTCTATTATTGACTGTGATTATGATAATGCTTTATATGAAGAGGCTATTAAAGGGTTAGAGAATGAACCAGAAAGAGGAAGCCGTTGTACTATTTGCTTTAGAATGCGACTAGAAAAAACCGCAAGAATTGCACAAGAAAAAAATTTTGATTATTTTGGAACCACTTTAACTGTTAGTCCTTATAAAAATGCTAAATTAATTAATGAAATTGGAGGAATGTTAGAAAATACTTATAAAGTTAAGTTTTTATTTAGTGATTTCAAAAAAAAAGAGGGATATAAAAAATCTATTTTATTATCCCAAGAATATCATTTGTATCGACAAAATTATTGTGGATGTAAATATTCTAAATTAGAAAGAGGGGGATTATTATCAAATCAGAAGAATTAAAAATTTTTTATCAATTGGATGATAAAAAATACATTGTCAACAAAAATGAATTATTAAAGCATCAATTTCAACAATTGTATAATAACTATCAGTTGAAAGATGTGCAAGATTTTATTAATAAAGTAATTGCATGGTATACGGTAAAATTTGAAGATCGTTATCTTAAAGAAATCATGGATGATAAAATTGAAGAAGATACTAGTATTTTAAAAATTATGAATTTTGATTCTTTACTTAAAAACTATTCTGTTTTTGAAAGAGATTTATTTGAGAGGAAGAACAAAAATCGTGCAGTAATAAATTTTCAAAAAGAAATTGTTATAGCAATTGGTTGGGGATTAATTTACCATCAACATTCATCACCAGAATATGGTTATTACAGGGCAACTCAGATGATAAAAGATTTTAATAGGCAATATGACTTAGGTGTTACTTTATCTATTTACAAACCTACTATAACTAGAAAATATACTCTTAATGATGAAAAAATTAGACAAGAATTAGAAAAAAAAGAATTAGAAAAAAAGAAAGAGGAAAAACAGTCTATCCATCCCATGCTAAATAGAGTTCGTTCTCTCTTTAAGAGATAACCTATTTTGATTAATCAAAATAACAAGATGATAAAATTCATTTTGTTTTTTTGTCCAATTTTGGGTTATTTTTTCTAATAAATCATGTTTTATTTCATGAATGTTATTTTTTTCTTGATCAAAATATTCATAATATAAATACTTTAAAAGTATTTCATCATTGCTATTTTTTATGTAATTTATAAGGGATTCCTTTTTTTCTTTTTCTATTCTTAATTTGTTATCGTGGTTAATAATTATATTTTCTTGATAAAATATTTCAGTAATAGGTAATTTGCTCGCTACTTCATTAGCTTCGTTTTCTTCTTCATAAATTAAACTACTTTTTTTTAAAATTTTCCCGTTTTCATCTAAAAGTAGTCCTATGGTAATTTTACCATTAGAAACTAAAATAGGTATTTTTCCATTATAATGATTACTGTCTTTAAATTTAACTAACATTTTTTTGTCGATAATGATTTCATTGTCTTTTAAATTCATTATATCATCATCGCTAACACGATAGATAGGAATTTTAGAAAAATTCTTGATTTTGTCATGTCGATTCCATTCAAAAAACTGGTAATAGTTTTTTTGAAAATTTAGGGCAATATCATATATATAGATCATTCTTTTTATCTCCTTTTTGTCTTGTCGTTATTAATACTATTATGAGTCCAATTATGGTGTAATAGCATTCAATTCTTCTAGTTATAAAATGGACATAAAAAGAAAAACTATACCCAATTGTTAATAGATTTAAATAAAGAATATTAAATGAAAGTCCTAATACTATCATGCCAAAGCCTATAAGAAAGAAAAGAACGCGCATCATAATTCCTCCTAATTAATAGTATTTTTTTGATACTCATTTTAGAATGTTTCGTCTATATAATCTTTATTTTTTATCTCAACACTATTGATTGAATTAAAATGTTTAGTAATTTTATCTGTTGTAATATTAATATTTTCAATATCTTTATTAACCGTTTCGATACTTCTTGCTAATTTGTCCCATCTTTCTTTGTATCTTGAAAACTCTACTCCTAATTTATTAAGTTCCTCATGAATGATAGATGAATATTTGTCTCTTTCTAAATTTTTTAAAATAACTTGAATAACAGTTAAAGTTGACATTAAAGTTGTTGGAGAAGTAATCCATACTCTTTTTTTGTTAGCATATTCAATTAATTCTGTGTGATAAGCATTAATTTCGGCAAAGATTGCTTCTGCGGGAAGAAACATAATTGCTTGTGAACTGGTTATTGTTGGGATAATATATTTATTACTAATGGCATCAATATGTTTTTTTACATCTAACTTGAACTGCCTTTCTGCATTAGCACGTTCTAATTTGTCCTTGGTTCTATCTACCATAATACGGTAATTTTCTAAAGGAAATTTTGAATCAATAGCGATGGTTCCTAATGGTTTTGGTGCAAATATAACAGCATCTGCTATGGTATTATTAGGAAATGGATATTGAATTTGATAAATTCGAGTGTTATTTTCACCAAAAATATTGGTTAAAATATGGTTTAAATTCACTTCTCCAAAAATTCCACGTGTTTTTTTATCCGTTAAAATACTCTGAAGAGAAACGATATCTGTTGAAAGGCTATCTATTTTCTTTTGGGCTTCATCTATTTTAGATAATCGTTCTAAAATATTAGTAAACGTCCTGTTTGTTTTAGCAAAATTCTCATCTAATCGTTCATTTACTTTTTCATTAATAACAGTTAAACGATATTCTAGCATTTCATTTAGGTTATTAAAATCTTCATTCATATTTTTTATGATGTCTACTTTAAAATTAGACATTTCTTTTACTGAAGTTGTTTCCAATTTTCCAAGACGTTCTGTGATATTTGATTCATTAATATTTTTAGAAATAGAGATAATCAATAAAATAATGATAATAATAATTCCTATTAAAATGATATATTCTAGCACACTAACACTTCCTATTCTTAAATTTATTTTATCATAAAAATAAGACTTTAATATCTTTTTCATTAAAATAATCTAAAAAATAATTTTTTATTTTACTTTTGCAATGCAGTCTATTTTACTTTTTTTCATTAGAAGATATTTTTTACTTGTTACTACTTTTGGAATATGCTATGATAATTAGGAAAGAAGGAAAAACGATGAAAATAAATGATATTAATAAAATTGATGAACATGTCCCTGGCTTAGTTATTACTCCTGAAGGAAAGTTTATCACCATGGAAGATGAAAACCATGAAACTTTTTTTCAAAATATACTTGGCCCATTGTTAAAAAAGGAGGGAATTAATCCTAGAACTATTATTAATGAACACAATCTTATTACTTTGATGAATCTACTTCTTAATGAATTTCACTATCTTCCTTACCAAGGTTGTACTTCTGGAGAAAGATGCTTTAATGGTGGTATTCTTTTTGTACCTGATCTTAAAGAAATCTATCTTCCTCAATTAAAGGCTATTTTAGCATTAGTAGATAAAATGAATGAGCGTTATAATGTATCTATCTTACAAATTAATCCAAATGCAGATGAAGAAATTATCCTTGAACAAAGTGATATATTAAACGAATTAAATTCTAGAAATCAAAGGGTAAAATAAAAATACTTCTTCATATTTCTCTAATATATAGGGAATCTCGTAAGAAGTATTCTTTTTTTACTTTTTATTAATGGTGATGTTTAATAGAAATTTGATTCTTTTCTTCAATATTGGTTAGGTTAGGAAAATATGCCTTACCTCCTATGTACTGCAATGATTCTAAGCCTTTGATGCTAGTTAGACTATTAAAATATGCATCGCCTCCTATATTCTGCAATGAATTTAAGCCTTCGGCGGTGGTTAAGCTTGCAAAAGATGTATTACCTCCTATGCTTTGCAATGATTCTAAGCCTTTAGCACTGGGTAGGCTAGTAAAATCTGCAGTGCCTTCTATGTGTTGCAATGAATTTAGTCCTTCGGCGGTGGTTAGACTTGAAAAAGCTGCAAAGCCTCCTATATTTTGTAATGAACTTAAGCCTTCGGCTGTGGTTAGACTTGAAAAAGCTGCAAAGCCTCCTATATGCTGCAATGAATTTAGTCCTTCGGCGGTGGTTAAGCTATCAAATTCTGCATGGCCTCCTATGTACTGCAATGAACTTAAGCCTTCGGCGGTTGTTAGATCATAAAAAAATGCATCGCCTCCTATGTTTTGCAATGAATTTAGTCCTTCGGCGGTGGTTAGATCATAAAAATTTGCATGTCCTCCTATGTTTTGCAATGAACTTAGTTCTTTGACACTAGTTAGGTTAGCAAAATTTGCATCTCCTACTATGTTTTGCAATAAACTTAGTCCTTCGGCAGTGGTTAGGTTAGCAAAATTTGCATAGCCTCCTATGTTTTGCAATGAACTTAGTTCTTTGGCACTAGTTAGGTTAGCAAAATTTGCATCGCCTCCTATGTGTTGCAATAAATTCAGTCCTTTAGCACTAGTTAGGCTACGAAAATTTGCGTCGCCTCCTATGTTCTTTAATGATTCTAAGCCCTCTGCACTTTCTAGACTCTCAAAATTTGCATTACCAAAAATAACTTGTAATTTTGAAAAATATGATGGTACTTTTTCTTCGGTCCAATTTAAATTTCCATAAAATAATCTAATATTTTTATTTTCTGTAAATTGACTTAAGTCTGTTGCTATTTCTTCTTCAGATACATTAAAAATATTGGCTATGTCTTGTTTTTGATTTCTCTTTTCTATAATCTCCCTAATTCTAGGATCCGTTTCCCAACCAAATCCTTCAATTTTATTATTAATTTCATATAAGAAAGTTAAATCATCAATGGAGAATTCTAAGCCTTGTTCTTGTTTTTTTTCTAATATTGTAAGATATTTCATATCACTAACCTTTTTTTGATAGTTTTCTTTATCGGGAAATTCCTCTAATTT